>JBGASI010000161.1:0-8789 GCA_044229815.1 Vicinamibacteria bacterium
CCCCCCCCCCCCCCGCTCTGCGGCAGGCGCCGCTCGGCGATGTCGAGGTTGGCCATCACCTTGAGGCGCGTGGTGAGCGACTCGCGCAGGCGCAGCGGCAGGTGGCCGAAGTCGGCGAGGACGCCGTCGACGCGGAAGCGCACGCCGACGCCGCTCTCCTGCGGCTCGACGTGGACGTCGGAGGCGCCCCGGCGGTAGGCCTCGACCAGGATGCGGTTGACGAGGCCCACCACCGGCCGCTCGCCGCAGCCGCGCGCGAGCGAGGCGAGGTCGATCTCCTCGGCCCCGACGCGGAACGGCGCGACCTCGGGTCCGCCGCCCGCGAGGCCGTCGGAGTCGATCTCGACCTCCTCGACGGCGATGTCGGCGGGCCGCAGCTCGAGGACGGCGGGCTTGTCCACGACGCAGCGGCGCGCGAGACCGGCGTCTTCCCCGTAGAGCCGCCGGATCGCCCGCGCGATGGCGCCCTCGGCCGCGACGACCGGCCGGACCTTGAGCCCGGTGCGGAACTGCACGGGGTCCACCGCGAGGACGTCGGTGGGATCGGCCATCGCGAGGCGCAGGTGGCTGCCGCGGCGGGACAGCGGCAGGACGCGGTGGGCGAGGCAGTGCGAGCGCGGCACGAGCGCCAGCACGTCGCCGGGCACGTCGACGCCGTCGAGGTCGTCGACGAGCGGCAGGCCGTACTGCTTCGCCACGAGGTCGGCCACCTGCCGCTCGCTCATCAGCCGCAGGGCCACGAGCGATGAGCCGAGGCGGCCTCCGTTCTCCTTCTGGTGGGCGCTCGCCTGGCCGAGCTGGTCCTGCGTGACGGCTCCGGCGGCGAGGGCCAGCTCGCCGATGCGCATGCTCATGGGACTCTCCTCCCTGGCGACACGCGGCGCCGGCCGGCAGAGCGGACCGGAGCGCGCGGGACAGTGTCAACTGTGGTTGACGGGCCGTCGGCGGGAGAGTGACGAGCGCGGCCCGTGTGCGACGAGCGGAGTCTACTCCTCCACCCGGCCAGGGCAAGTCCAATTCTCGCGGGTTTTCGTCCTGGACCCGGGAGCGACGCGATGCGATCCTTGCTCATGCCCCAGCAACTCGTCGAGGGCCTGCGGCGTTTCCGCAGCGACTCCTTCCCGCGCTTTCGCGAGCACTACCAGCGCCTCGTCGCCGAAGGCCAGAAGCCGAGCACCCTCTTCGTGGGCTGCGCGGACTCGCGGGTGGTGCCCGACCTGCTCACGAGCGCCCTGCCGGGCGATCTCTTCGTGATCCGCAACGTGGGCAACCTGGTCCCCCCGTTCGAGTCCGACACCGGGTTCCACGGCACCTCGGCGGGCATCGAGTTCGCGGCGCTCGTGCTCGGCGTGAAGGACATCGTGGTCTGCGGCCACAGCCACTGCGGCGCGATCCGGGCCCTGTTCTCGCCGCTGCGCGCGGACGCGCCCCACATCACCCGCTGGCTGGAACTGGCCCGGCCGGCGCTGGTCGAGGGCGAGCTGACGGAGGCGAACCTCCGGCGCACGGAGATGCGGGCGGTCGTCGTGCAGGTGGAGCGGCTGCTGAGCTACCCGATGGTGCGCGAGCGGGTCGAGAAGGGCGAGCTCGCCCTGCACGGCTGGTACTACGTCATCGAGGAGGGGCAGGTCCTCGGCCTCGACACGGCCAGCGGGGAGTTCCGGCCGCTGTCGTAGGCCCCCGAGCCGTCCGGGCGCACGCGGTGCGCGTGTCGCCTCTTACTTGTCCCGGTAGCGCTTGGCCGCAGCGAGGTCGCGGCGCAGCTCCTCGGCGTTGCGGCGCGGGCCGTAACCGGGCGTGTCGCGCTGGATCCGCCAGCCCTCCGCGAGCGGACCGGCGTCCACCGTGTCGAAGCCGAACTGGTCCAGCAGGCGGGTGACGGTGGCCTTGGCCGCCGCGTCGTCGCCGGCGATCACCAGCGCGCGGCGGTTCGGCGCGCCCGCGGGCAGCCCGTGCGTCGTGAGCTCGGCCGCGTAGATGTGGTTGAAGCCCTTGACGACCTTCGACGTCGGCAGGTGCGCCTGGAGGAGCTCGGCCGTCGTCGTGCTCTCGTCGTCGAGCTCGGGTATGTGGCCGTCGCGCTGCGGGTAGTAGTTGTTCGTGTCGATCACGACCTTCCCGGCCAGCGGCGCGACCGGCACCTGGCGGTAGTGCTTCAGCGGGACCGTGACGACCACGATGTCGCCCGCCTGCGCCGCCTCGACCGGCGTCGCCGCCTTCGCCCTGGGTCCGAGCTCCCGGACCAGCTCGGACAGCGTCTCCGGCCCGCGCGAGTTGCTGATCACCACGTCGTAGCCGCTCGCGATGGCGAGCCGCGCCACCTGGCTCCCGATGTGTCCCGCGCCGATGAGGCCGATCGTCGTCATTCGAACCCTCCGTCTCCCCGGGTGGGAAGCCGACAACCGGGTCACCGGTCGCCCAACTCACGTTAGCAAGCGCGGCCGGGGCCCGTCCACCGCGCCAGGCTCAGGTCCTCGGGACTATTGCCCCGCTCACCACGGGGCGACAGAATGGCGGTTCGTCGTCCGGGCGCAGCCCAGGAGGAGCACATGGCGAGACGCAGCCTGCATTCGGTCATCCCCGGGATCGCCGGCCGACGACGGGCCCTGCTGGTCCTCGGCGTCCTGGCCGTCACCGCCGCCGCCGGTTTCGCGCCCGGCCCTCTCGGCAGCGACGCCGTGCAGGCGCAGGCCGCGGCGCCCGCCCGCGCGCCGTACCTCGATCCCGCCCGCGGGATCGACGAGCGGATCGAGGACCTGCTCGGCCGCCTCACGCTCGAGGAGAAGGTCTCGCTCGTCCACGCGAACGGCAAGTTCCGCGCGGGCGGCATCGAGCGGCTCGGCGTGCCGCCGCTGTGGACGGCGGACGGGCCGCAGGGCGTGCGCGAGGAGCTGGGCATCGACTCCTGGGAGGCGGCGGGCTGGACGAGCGACTTCGCGACGGCGATGCCGGTCGGCGTGGCGCTCGCCTCGAGCTGGGACCCCGAGCTGGCCGAGGCCTACGGCCGCGTGGTCGGGGACGAGGCGCGCGCGCGCGGCAAGCACGTGATCCTCGGCCCCGCGCTCAACATCCAGAGGACGCCGCTGTGCGGCCGCAACTACGACTACTTCGGCGAGGACCCGTGGCTCACCGGCCGCATCACCGTCGGCTACGTGAAGGGCATGCAGGCCGAGCAGACGATCGCCTGCCTCAAGCACTACGCCCTCAACAACCAGGAGCGGGACCGCGGCACGATCGACGTGCAGGTGGACGAGCGGCCGCTGCGCGAGATCTACCTGCCGGCGTTCGAGGCGGGCGTGCGCGAGGGCGGGGCGCTCGCGGTGATGGGCGCCTACAACAAGTTCCGCGGCCAGCACGCCTGCCACAACGACTACCTGCTCAACCAGGTGCTGAAGCGCGAGTGGGGCTTCAAGGGCGGCGTCATCTCCGACTGGGGCGGCACCCACGACACCCGCGAGGCGGCGCTGAACGGCCTCGACCTCGAGATGGGCACCGGCGCGCCCTACGACCGGTACTTCCTCGCCTCGCCCTTCCTGGCCGGCCTCAAGGACGGCACGTTCCCGCTCTCCGTGCTCGACGACAAGGTGCGCCGCAACCTGCGCATGCTGATCGCCTCGGGCGGGCTCGACGGCCGCCGGCCCGGCACGATCAACACGAAGGCGCACCAGGACGTCGCGCGCCGCGTGGCGCAGGAAGGCATCGTGCTGCTGAAGAACGAGCCCGCCGTGCTGCCTCTCGACCTCGCGAAGCTGAAGACGATCGCGGTGATCGGCGACAACGCCGTGCGCCGCTTCGCCAACGGCGGCAACGCGGCGGGCGTCAAGGCCTTCCGCGAGACGAGCCTGTTCGACGGCATCGTGACGCGCGTCGGCGGCCGGGCCGACGTCGTCTTCTCGCAGGGCTACCGCCAGCCCGTTCGCCGCGGCTTTGGCCAGCGCGACGACGCCGGCGTGCGCACGAGCGAGCGGACCGCGTCCTCCCCGGAGGAGGCGAAGGAGCTGGCCGACCGCGCGGTCGAGACGGCGCGCCGCGCGGACGCGGTCGTCTTCGTCGGCGGCCTGACGCACCAGTCGGGCGGCGACGACGAGGGAGCCGACCGCACCGACCTCTCGCTGCCCGCGCACCAGGACGACCTCATCGCGCGCATCGTCGCCGCGAACCCGCGCACGGCTGTCGTCCTCGTCTCCGGCTCTCCGGTCGACATGACGGCGTGGCTCGCCCAGACGCCGGCCGTGCTGCAGGCCTGGTACGGCGGCTCGGAGGCCGGCCCCGCGCTCGCCGCGGTCGTCTTCGGCGACGCGAACCCGGGCGGCAAGCTGCCCTGCACGTTCCCGAAGAGGCTCGCGGACTCCCCGGCCCACGTGGCCGGGCTCGCACGCCAGTTCCCCGGCGAGGGCGGCAAGGTCTGGTACGACGAGGGCCTCCTCGTCGGCTACCGCTGGAACGACGCGAAGGCCGTCGAGCCGCTGTTCCCGTTCGGCCACGGCCTGAGCTACACGCGCTTCCAGTACGCGGCCCTGCAGCCGACGCTGACGGCCGGCGCCGACGGCCCGAGCGCCACGCTCTCGCTGCAGGTGGCGAACACCGGCTCGCGCGAGGGCGCCGAGGTGGTGCAGGTGTACGTGCGCCCGCTGAAGCCGCCGGTCGCGCGGCCCGAGAAGGAGCTGAAGGCCTTCGCGAAGGTCCTGCTCAAGCCCGGCGAGACGAAGACGGTCAGCGTCGCGCTCGGCCCGCGCGCCTTCGCCTACTACGACCCCGCGGCGAAGGCCTGGAGTGTCGCGAAGGGCCGCTACGAGCTGCTGGTCGGCGCAAGCTCGCGCGACGTCCGTCTCACCGGCAGCGTCGAGGTGACGAAGGCCGCGCTGCTGAAGTGAGGCCGGCCGCCGCGCGCTAGCGTTCCCGCCACAGGTGCAGCACGGCCGCGCCGGAAAAGGGCGCGTCGAACTCGCGCGGCTGTCCGCCGCTGACCGATCCGCCGGGCGTCCTCGTACCCTCGACCGGGTGGATCCACTCGACGCTCAGCGTCGCGGCGCCGGCGAGGTCGACACGGGCTCGCCCGCCGTCGGGCAGGAAGACCACGTACTCCTGGCCGGCGCGGGCGAGGCAGTACCGGGTCGACGCGAGCCCGGGCTGCGGTGTCAGGGCGGCGAGGTCGAGCCTCTCGGCGAGACGCCGGGTCTGCCCGAGCGCCTGCCGCAGGGGATCCCACTGCCCGGGCGGGACCTTGCCCAGCACCTTGTTGTCGTAGGGATCCATGAAGATCGGGTTGTAGCCGCGCAGGAAGCTCTTCCACACCCAGCCGACGTTGCCCCCGAGGCCCCAGAGGTGATCCGTGTCGAGGATCACGACCTTCCTGCCGTCGGCCACGGGCGGGTCGGTGCGGTACGTCTCGCCGTCCTTGCCGTCCCGGCGCGGGGAGATCCAGTCGGCCGGCCCTTCGAACAGCAGCGTGTCCGTGACCGGGTCGGCAAAGCCCTTCGCCCACTGGAACGTCATGCCCACCGGGTGCTGTCGGGCCTTCGTGGCCTCGTAGTCCTTGACGAAGCGGATCATGTGGTACTGCCACTCGGTCGAGTACGCGCCGCTCTCGTTCGCGATCTCGAACAGCACGTTGTCGAACGAGCCGACGCTGTCGATCACCCGGCGGACGTAGGCCTCCTGCAGCTTCGTGACGGCCGGCAGCGCCAGCGTGTGCACCTCGAGGCCCTTCCCGTCGCCGTTCGGGTCGCCGTCGATCGCGTTCACGTTGTTCGCCTTGTGGAAGGGGTGCGAGTCCCAGCTCATGTTCGAGAGCTCCCAGCCCTCGAAGAGCATCACCGAGACGTAGAGGCCCCGTTCGTCCGCGGCCCGGACTCTCGCGGCCAGCCGCTCGAAGAACGCGGGGTCGAACCGCTCCAGGTCGAAGCGCGGTTTCCCGTCGAGCGCCGCGCCAGCGCCGCTGCGCGCCCACGGGTGCGGCGCGACGGCCAGCACCTTGCGGCTGTCCGTGTCGAAGGGGAAGGACGCGGTCAGGTCCCAGGCGGCCTGCTCCCAGCGCCAGAGGCGGATGAAGTTGAGGTGGTGGCGCTCGAGGAAGCCGAGGTAGGCGTCGAAGTCGAACGGCGCCGGAGGCGTGCCCTCCATGTCCTGCAGGCTGTTCCAGGTGTGCGAGCCGGTCAGGTAGACGGCCTTGCCGGCCGAGTCGGCGAAGTACCGCGGGTTCGAAGGGTGAGGCCGCAACGGCCCGGAGGCGGGCCGGGCGAGGAGCGGCCCGGAAAGGGCGAGCAGCAGCGAGACGGCTCCGAGCAGGCGTGACATGGCGAGTCGGATTGTCCCACGCGGCTCAGCGCTCGTCGCCAACCGCGGCTCGCAGCGCGTCACGAACAGCGCCTGCGGCAGCGACGAGGTCTGAACCGGCTCTCCGATCGGTCACGAACGCGGCATGGATCGCGGGGCCGGGGCGACAGGGCGTGACGCAAGAGGTCGGCAGTGCCAACTGTCGGACCCGCGGAGAAGAGCGCGGCCTTATCCTTGAGGCGGGAGGAACGATGCCCCACGGCGAGCGCGACCAGCGGGCGTGGGAGTCTCTCGTGGGCCTGGCCGTGGCCGATGCCCTCGGGGCCCCGTTCGAGGGCTCCGCGCCCGATCCCAGCCGCCAGGTCGGGGCCGGCGAGTCGAGGCAGGGCTCCCTTCCGTGGACCGACGACACGCAGATGGCCCTGTCGATCGTTGAGGTGCTGCAGCGCGGGGGCGCGATCGACCAGGACGCTCTAGCCGCCGCCTTCGCGCGCCGCTACGAGCCCTGGCGTGGCTACGGCGCCGGCATGCGGCGCCTGCTCGCCGCGGTGCGCGAGGGCCAGGACTGGCGTCCGGCCCGTCACAGCGTCTTTCGCAACGGCTCGTTCGGCAACGGCTCGGCGATGAGGGTCGGCCCGCTCGGCGCCTACCTGGGCGACGCCCCCGTCGAGGAGGTGATCGCCCAGGCCGAGCTCTCCGCCGAGGTCACGCACGCGCACCCGGAGGGCCGGGCCGGCGCGGTGGCCGTCGCCCTGGGCGCGTGGCTGGCGGTGAGCGACCGCGGCGCCACGATGCCAAGCGGACCGGAGCGGCTCGCGGCCGTCGCCGCGCAGCTGCCGCCGGGCCTCGAGGTCACGGTGGGCGTCGCGAGGGCCGCCGGCCTCGCGCCGGACACGCCGCTGCAGGCCGCCGTCGGCGAGCTCGGCAACGGAAGCCGCATCTCGTGCCAGGACACGGTCCCGCTGGCCCTGTGGCTGGCGCTCAACCACCTCGACGACTACGAGGAGGCGGTCCGCAGGGCCATCGCGGCGGGCGGCGACACCGACACGACCGCGGCCATGGTCGGCTCGATCGTCGCCGCCCGCGGCGGCAGCCGCTGCGTCCCGGAGTCGTGGCGCTCGCTCGTCGAGCCTCTTCCGGAAGCGGGGCGCTGAGGCCGTCCTCACATCGTCCAGGGCTCGCGCATGGGCCGGTTCAGCCTCGCGCTCGCCTCCGCGTCGCCGAGGATCTCCTCCTTCTCGGGGTCCCAGCGGAGCGGCCGGCCGAGGCGGATGGCGATGTCGGAGAGGTGGCTGATCGTGTCGGAGCGGATCGCCGACTCGAGGGAGCTGATCGTCGGCTTGCGCGTGCGCATCGACTGGACGAAGTTCCGGCCCTGGCTCGAGCTGCGCACGACGTGCTTCTCGTCGTCGCGGACCGGCTGCTTCTGCAGCTCCTTCGGGCTCGCGTAGAGGAAGCCGCGGCTGACGCTGATCCAGCCGCCCTCGCCCCAGAAGGTCGTCCCGTGGTCCAGGTAGGGGCGCTTGCGCGGGTCGTCCATCAGCCCCGGGACCCCCTTCGCCACCTGGTCGCTCATGAAGCGCAGCGTCACGCCGCTCGCGTAGCGGCAGCTCACGTCCCAGCCGCCCACGGTGTCGAAGAGGCCGCCCTGCGGGATCTCGCCCTTGCCCTCGTAGGACACCGGGCTCGTGTGGTCCGCCTCGAGCCCCCACTGAGCGATGTCGAGCGGGTGCGCGCCCCAGCCCGCGATGAAGCCGAGCGCGTAGTCGTAGACGTGGTAGGCGCCCCACTCCGTGCAGCGCGACTTCGTGTACGGCTTCATCGGCGCGGGGCCGATCCAGGTCTCGTAGTCGAGGTCCGCCGGCACCGGCGCGGGCTCGGTGTCCCCGGAGCGCTCCGCGAACACCTGCGCGTACTGGCCGGGCGTCTTGAGGTCGGAGCACCAGGCGTCGACGTGCTTGATCTTCCCGATGTGGCCGTTGCGCACCAGCTCGACCGCGCGCGTGAACTCGCTCGACGAGCGCTGCTGCGTCCCGTACTGGAAGACGACGCCGTTCGCGGCGACGGCCTCGCGCAGCCTGAAGGCCCAGGCCAGCGCGACGCCCAGGGGTTTCTCGACGTAGAGGTCCTTCTTCGCCTTCGCGGCGTGAAACGCGAGCGGCACGTGCCAGTGGTCGGGCGTGCTGATGACGACGCCGTCCACGTCCTTGCGCGCGAGCACCTCGCGCCAGTCGGCCATCGGCTGGCAGTAGCTGCCGCCGTAGAAGGCGTTGACCCTGGCCGCGAACGCCTCGCGCCGCGAGGCGAAGCAGTCGCAGGCGGCGACCAGCCGCACGTCGTCCTGCGTCGCGACGAAGTCCTGCCAGACGTTGCTCCCCCCGCGGTTGCCCACGCCGATCGCCGCCAGGTTGATGCGGTTGGAGGGCGCCGTCCGGCCGAAGACGCTCGAGGGCACGATCGCCGGCGCCGCCGCGGCGGCCGCGGCGGACACCAGGAAACTGCGGCGGCTCTTC
>JBGASI010000162.1:0-8773 GCA_044229815.1 Vicinamibacteria bacterium
CGATCAGGCCGAGGGCCCCCAGCACGACCAGCGGGCGAGCGCTCGAAGGGCTGTCTGGCTTGGCCACGGACACCTAGTGTAGTCGCGGACGCTTGGATCAGGCGATCCATTGCGTCCCGGGGCGGCGGGAGAGACGCTGGTGGCAGAGGTGCGATCATGCGAATGGTGCTGGCGGCTCTCCTGGCCGCAGTCGTCGCCGTTCCCGCGCTGGCGCAGGCGCCCCCCGCCGCGAAGACTCCCGCCGGGGCCCCCGAGTACGACCCGAAGGCCGAGGTCACGATCAAGGGCGTGATCGAGGACGTCCACGAGGCGGTCGCGAAGGGCGACCACCCTGGGCTCCACCTGATCGTGAGGACCGAGACGGAGACGATCGAGGTGCACGCCTGCCCCGTCCGCTTCATGAAGGAACTCGACTTCGTGCTGGCGAAGGGGGACGAGATCAAGGTGATCGCGTCCCGCCCGGAGGGGGCCGCGGTGGCCATCGCCCGCGAGGTCAGCAAGGGCCAGACGAGCCTGACGCTGCGCGACAAGACGGGCGCCCCGGTCTGGACGGGGCGCTGAGCGCCGGCCGGGCGAGCGACGCGGCGCGCGCACAAGGCTAGACTCGGCCCAGGAGGGACCCCGTGGCCGAGGACGAAGCCCCGAAGAGCGCCTACGAGATCATCCTCGCGCGACTGAAGCGGCAGGACCGCGAGGCCGGCGTCGAGGAAAAGCCGCTGCGCGACGAGCAGCGCGAGCGGATCGCCGAGTTGCGCAAGCTCTACGAGGCGAAGCTCGCCGAGCGGGAGATCCTGCACCAGTCCTCGTTGCGGCGGGCCGGCCACGAGCCGGAGGCGGCGGAGCAGCTCGAGCAGGAGTACCGGCGCGACCGCGAGCGGCTCGTCTCCGAGCGCGACCGCAGGATCGAGCAGGTGCGCGCGGGCTGAGGCCCGGCGAGCCTAGCGCTCGCACCCCGCCGGGGCCTGCGCCTCGAAGAGGTAGAGCAGGGTCGCCCCCATCCGCTCGACGGTGAACACCGGGGTGCCCGGCGCCCGCAGGTGGTCCTGGAAGCGCGTGGTGGCCAGCGCGTAGTTCGGGTTGCCACCGTCGACGGGAACCGTCACGAACAGGCGCCGGCCCTCCTCCGTCGCCTGCAGGTAGTGGTCGGTCTGCTGGTGGACCGAGAACCCCGCCACGCGGATCGGTTCCCGGCAGCGGGCGCCGGCAAACCGCCGCATCAGCCACTCGCAGCCCTCCTTGTAGGAGAGACACCAGTAGTCGGCCTCGTAGCGCGCGACGCCGGCCCTCATGCCCCCGGCCCAGAGCCGGTTGAAGTAGACCGACTCGTACGGGTGGAGCCGGACCATGTCCACGATCGTGACGAGGCAGGCGAGCGACAGCAGGCCCGCACCGAGGAGCTTCGGGCCTCGGCGCAGCGGGGCGCGCAGGAAGACGGCGACGCCGGCGCCGGCGAGCACGGCGAAGATCGGCAGCAGGAAGAGGAAGTGGCGCAGGCCGTCGAAGAGCGGTACGTGATTCACCACGACGCCGGTCACCAGCAGGGCGGGGATCGCCGCGAGCCAGCCGGCCTGCAGCAACCGCAGGCGGTCTGCGGGAGCGACGGGGCCTCGCCGCAACAGGAACACGAGGCCGACGAGGCCGAGCAGCACGGCCACGAGCGAGGACTCCGGGAGCGTGAGGGCGAACCAGTTCGGCAGGTAGAAGCGTGACACCTGCCCCGCCGGCAGGAGCTGGCCCCCGTAGAAGACGGTCATGCCCTCCCAGAAGTGGGAGAAGCGGCCAGCCGCCCGGAACGGGTTGCGGAGCGGGTCCACGATCGCCCACGGCCAGAAGACGACCATCACCCCCCAGCCGACGGCCAGGGCACCCGTCCAGCGGGCGGCGAGATGGAGGAAGTCCCTCCGCGCGGGCCAGTGCGGCGACCCCGCCGCTCCCGCCCGCACGAGGATCGCGAGCCACAGCACGAGGGCGAAGCCGTAGAGGACGATGCCTCCCACGCGCACCCCGGAGGCGAGGCCGATCAGCGCTCCCGCGCCGAGAGCGCGGGCCCAGCTGGTTCGCGGCCAGTCGTCGCAGGCGAGGATCCCGGCCAGGGCTGCCGCGTACGACGCGGCGAACGGGACGTCCTTGGGATTGAAGAAGGCGTTGCCGTAGAAGACCGGGGTGAGGGCGAGGATGAGGGGCGAGAAAAAGCCGCCGGGGGCGCCGCCGAGCCGACGCCCCATCCGGGAGACGGCCACGAACGCCACGAAGGCGAAGGTGAGATTCACGAGGTGGCGGGTCGTGAAGGTCTCGAGCGGTGAGGCGAGCACCGCGAGCTCGGCCACGATCTCGAAGAAGCCCCCGTACTTCGTCTGGTCCAGGTTCTCCGTGACCCGCGGCTCGTTCCCGAGCGTCGCATACCAGCGCAGCAGGCGGCGCCCCCAGCGATGCTGGACGCCCTCGTCGACGGAGATGCCGTAGTCGGCCGCGGTCGCCAGCATGACGCCGGCGAGCAGAGCCACCAGGGCCCAGGTGGCCCAGGTCCAGGGCCGATCGCCGACGCCTCGGCCCGCCGCCGCTCCGGGAGCGGCCGTGCTCAGATCGTGGTCCCGTCGGCCACGACACCGCCCTTCGGCACGATCACGACGCCGTCGCGGATGTAGTAGCCGTCGCCGTCATGCTCGCGCACGCCCGCCTCGTTCACGATCCGCACGCCGCGGCCGACACGCGCGTTCTTGTCGACGATCGCGCGCTCGATCACCGAGTCGGCGCCGATCCCGACCGCGGGCAGGCCCTTCGCCTGCGCGCGGTCGATCTCCTCGAGGCTCTCGTAGTAGTCGGCGCCGAGGACCAGGCTGTTGCGGATGCGGGTGCCGTGGCCGACCCGGCTGCGGATGCCGAGCAGCGAGCGCTCCACCTCGGCCCCCATCGCGATGCAGCCCTCGGAGACGAGCGTCTGGCGCAGCTGGCAGCCCTCGATCTTCGTCGCCGGCAGGAAGCGCGGGTGGGTGTAGACGGGCCGCAGCGAGTCGTAGAAATCGAACGGCGGCATCGAGTCGCACAGCTGCAGGTTCGCCTCGAAGTACGAGCCGATCGTCCCGACGTCCTCCCAGTAGCCCCGGAAGAAGTGCGCCTGCACGCGCATCTCGCCGATCGCCTTGGGGATCACGTGGCGGCCGAAGTCGACCAGCGCCGGATCCGCGATGCCCTTCTCGAGCGCCTCGCGCGAGAACATGTAGATGCCCATCGAGGCGAGGAAGCCGCGGCCGTGGCCGGGGATGTCGGACTCGAGCTCGTCGAGCCGCTCGGGACCGGGCTTCTCCTCGAAGTGCACGATGCGGCCCTGGCGGTTCACCTTCAGGATGCCGAAGCCGGCAGCCTGCTCGCGCGTCACCGGGATCACGGCGACCGTCGCATCCGCGACGTGGCGCCGGTGGGTGTCGAGCATCCTGCGGAAGTCCATCTGGTAGAGCTGGTCGCCCGAGAGGATCAGCACCTCGCGGCTGCGGTGGCCGCGGAAGTGCCACATGCTCTGGCGCACCGCGTCGGCCGTGCCCTGGAACCAGTGCGGGCTCTCGTCGGTCTGCTCGGCCGCCAGCACGGTCACGAAGGCCGTGCTGAAGATGTCGAACTTGTACGTCATCGAAAGGTGCTTGTTGAGGCTCTCCGAGTTGTACTGCGTCAGCACGAAGATCCGCCGCAGGTTGGAGTTGAGGCAGTTGCTGACGGGGATGTCGATCAGCCGGTACTTGCCGGCGATCGGCACCGCCGGCTTGGAGCGCTGGCGGGTCAGGGGAAACAGCCGCGTCCCCCGCCCGCCCCCGAGGATGACCGCGAGGCAGTCGTTCATGGTTGCGGCCGATTCTGACACGCACCGTCGCGGCGGTGTCAAGGTGCGAACGACTCTGCTAGTCTGGGCCGGCATGGACAGCGAGCGCGACGGCGCGTGGCGGCGTCCGGGCTTCGTGCGGCGCGCGGCCGCCGGCGCCTGGCACGTGCCCGCCGGCTTCGGCTTCCTGCTGCGCAACCCGTCGCTATGGCCGCTCGCCGCGCTGCCGGCGCTGCTCGCGCTCGCGCTGCTCGTGGCGGGCGCCGTGCTCGGCACCTACCTGGTGCCGGGCCTCGAGAAGGCCCTCGGCCCGTCGCCGGGATCGCTCCCGGAGTGGCTGGACCTTCCGCTGACGCTGCTGCTGTGGACGGCGACGATCGGCGCCGGGGCGTTCCTCGGGCTCGGCATCGCGCTGCTGCTGGCCTCGCCGCTGCTCGAGCGGCTCTCGCTCCACGTCGAGCGACGGGTGCGCGGCACGCTGCCGGACCAGTCCCCCGGCCTGGGTTGGGAAATCCGTCAGGCCCTTCGCGGGGCCGTCTACTTCCTGGCCGCCGCGCCGCTCGTCTTCCTGCTGGGTCTGATTCCGGTGGTCGGCCCCGTCCTCTCGCTGCTCTTCGGCGGCCGCGCGGTCGCGCTGCAGATGAGCGACCCGGCCCTGACACGCCGGGGGCTGACGTTTCGCGGGAAGCTGGCCTGGCACCGGCGCTGGCTGCCCGAGAGCCAGGGCTTCGGCATGGCGGGCATGATCGGCCTGCTCGTGCCCTTCGCGAACCTGCTGCTGGCCCCGGCGCTGGTGTCCGGGGCGACCCTCCTGGTCGTCGAGCTGGAGGAGATCGAGGCGCGCGCCGGCGAGGACGCCGGGGAGCCGCGGTCGTAACCGCCGCGGCTCCCCGGAAGACGCGCTACAGGGTGACGCCGCGAGGCCGGCGCTTCTTCGGGCCCTCCGGCGCCACGAGCGTGACCTGGAGGTCGACGGGCCGGCCTTCCCGCTGCACCGTCACGGGCACAGGCTTCCCGTCGCCGGCCGCGCGCACGGCCGAGGTCAGGTCGCCGCCGTCCTCGACCGCCTTGCCGTCGAACTTCAGGACGACGTCGCCGGCCTTCAGGCCCGCCTTGGCGGCCGGGCTGTCCTCGTCGACCGACGTCACCAGCACGCCGGCCTTGCCCGACAGCCTGTAGGCGGCGGCGAGCTGGTCGCCCATCTCCATGAACTCGACGCCGAGCCGGCGCGGTCCGCCGGCCTGCGGCAGCATGCGTAGCAGCATGTCCTCGCCGCCGTGACGAAACGCGAAGGCGTGCGGGGGCGGCGGCGGCTCGGGGGCTTCCGGCGCCTCCGGCGCTTCGCGGGCCTCCGGCGGCTCCGGGGGCTCCGGGGGTTCGGGCAGCTCCATCTGGAACTCGTGCAGGCCCGGGAGGTTCCCGCCCTCGAATACCCGGACGTGACGCTGGCCCCCGGCGATCGTCGCGCTGAGCTTCTGCGCCGCCCCGCCGCGGGTCACCTCGATCGCGACCGTGCGGCCGGCCGGCGTCTCGCTCACGAGGCGCGCGAGGTGCGCCGCGCTGCGCACGGCCTCGCCGTCGAAGCGGACCACGACGTCGCCCTCCTCGAGGCCCGCCCGGGAGGCCGGGCTGTCCGACTCGACCGAGCGCACCGTGGCACCGCGCGCCTCGCCCTCGACCTCGGCGAGCCCGACGCCCAGGAACGAGCCCCCGGCCCGGACGAACACGCGCTTGCCGACCTTCCGCTCGACCTTCTTCTCGACCTTCGGCGCAGCCTTCTCCTGGGCCCGGACGACCGGCCCGAGGGCCAGGCCCGCCGCGGCCAGCGCGAGGATCCCCGCGCCGAGTGCGACCTTGAGCTTCATCTTGCCTCCTCTTGCCCCGTTCACCCTTGTGACGCGCGACGGGCGCGCAAAGTCGGCGGCCTTGCGGCCCGCGCGGGCCGGTGACACGCTTGTGCCGATGCTCACTGGCCTGAAGGTGCTGTTCGAGGCGCTGCCGCTGCGCCAGGCGGCGTGATCGCCGCGACGGCGCTCGCGGCGGGGCTGCTGCTCACGGCGATGGCGCTGGTGTGGCGGATCGCGGTCCGCATCCGCAACGCCGGCATCGTCGACGTCGCCTGGGCCGGCAGCTTCAGCCTGCTCGCGCTCGTCTACACCCTGCTGCTGCCCGGACACGCCCCGCGCCGCGCGCTGATCGGCGCGATGACGCTCGCCTGGAGCCTGCGGCTCGCGCTGTACCTCTACACGCGCGTGATGGGCCACCACCCCGTCGAGGACGGCCGCTACCAGGAGCTGCGCGCGCGCTGGGGCGCGCAGGCCGACCGGCGCTTCTTCTGGTTCTTCGAGCTGCAGGCGGCGCTCAGCCTGCTGCTCGGGGTCCCGCTGCTGCTCGCCTGCGCGAACGTCGCGCCGCGCATCCACGCGCTCGAGTGGGCGGCGCTCGCGCTGTGGGCGATCGCGCTCGGCGGCGAGACACTCGCCGACCGCCAGCTCGAGGCGTTTCGCCGCGACGCCGCCAGCCGGGGCCGGACCTGCCGCCTCGGCCTCTGGCGCTACTCGCGCCACCCGAACTACTTCTTCGAGTGGCTGGTCTGGGTGGCCTTCTTCCTCTTCGCCCTGGCCTCGCCCTGGGGCTGGCTGACGCTCTACTGCCCGCTGCTGATGCTCTACTTCCTCTTCCGCGTCACCGGCATCCCGGCCACCGAGGCGCAGGCCCTGAAGTCCCGCGGCGAGGACTACCGCGACTACCAGAGGACGACCAGCGCCTTCGTCCCGTGGTTCCCGCGGACCTGAGCCGCGGGCCGACCCGTCAGTTCATCTGGGCGGGCTGACCGGCGCCGCGCTCGAGGCGGTGGAACTCGAGCAGCTCGACCAGCCGACGGGCGCGCGACTCGACCGAGTCGCAGCCGAGCAGGTCGAGCTTCTCGACGGCGGGCAGGTCGAGCCCCTGGCAGAGGGCGTTCACGAGCGTGGCGCCGGGGATGTCGCCGGGCAGGACGAGGCTCGCTTCGCCGGCGAGGCGGCCGAGCGCGCGCAACACCTCGTCTCGCAGCCGCATGGGCGACGCGTCGTCGTGGGTCGCCTCGGCGAGCGGCTCGACCAGGGCCTGACGGTAGGCGCCCCCCTGCGTCTCGCGCACGATCCGGAAGCGCTGCCGGCCCTGCAGCACGATGTTGAAGCGGCCGTCGTCGAGCCGCTCGTCCTCGACGATCGAGCCGACGCAGCCGAGCGGGTAGATCGCCGGGCAGCCGTGGTAGTCGGCCTCGTAGCCCGGCTTCAGCAGCGCCATCCCGACGCTGCGGTGCGAGCCGAGCGCGTCCCTCACCAGCGAGCGGTAGCGCGGCTCGAAGACGTGCAGCGGCAGCGGCACGTCCGGGAACAGCACGACGTTCGGCAGCGGGAACAGCGGGACGAGTTGCACTCAGTTCTGCGCGTCGCCTTCGCCGGCCTGGAACGAGTGGCCGCAGCCGCAGGTGGACTTCGCGTTCGGGTTCTTGATCGCGAAGCCGCCGCCCATCAGGTCTTCCTTGTAGTCGACCTCGGCGCCGTCGAGGTGGCGCAGGCTCATCGGGTCGACGATCACCTTGACGCCCTCGGCCTCGATGACCTGGTCGCCCTCGGCGATCTCGTCGAGGACCATCCCGTACTGGAAGCCCGAGCAGCCGCCTCCCTGCACGTAGATGCGCAGCCCGCCCGTGGGCAGGTTCTCCTTCTCCTGCTCGAGGATGCCCTTCACCTTGGCAGCAGCGTTGGCCGTGAGCGTGATCATTCGCGAATGCTCCTCATGGACAGACGGCGGGAAAGCCCCTCTCTCCACCGTGTGATGCTTCGATACTAGACCATCTGGACTATTTTGTGAAGTATCGGGAGAGCGGCGCCCCGCGGGGCGGCTGCGGTCCGTCACACCGTAACTTCCGTATAATGACGGCCTTCGTGAGCAAGCCCGCGACGGACCCGACGACGGCCGACCTTCTCTCGCTCGCACCCGAGGCGATCCTGGCCCGCCTGGAGGCCTCCGGCCTGCGCGGACGGGGCGGCGGCTGGTTCCCGGCCGCCCGGAAGTGGCGGGCGGTGCGGGCGGAGGGCGGCCAGCCGATCGCGATCGCGAACGGCGCCGAGGGCGAGCCGGGCTCGTTCAAGGACCGCTACGTGATGCAGACCCGCCCGGCCGACGTGATCGCCGGGCTCGCGCTCGCCGCGAGGGCGATCGGGGCGCGCGAGGCGGTCCTCTTCCTGAAGGGCTCGTTCGACGCCCCGGCGGCCGCGCTCGAGCGCGCGCTCGCCGCGACGCCGACGAACGGGCTGGCGATCCGCGTGCACCGGGGCGACGACGGCTACGTCACCGGCGAGGAGACGGCGCTCGTGGAGTCGCTCGAGGGCCGCAGGGCGTGGCCGCGGCCGAAGCCGCCGCTGCCGGCCGCCGTCGGCTTCGAGGGCCGGCCGACCCTCGTGCAGAACGTCGAGACCCTGGCGCGCCTGCCGCAGGCCGTGGCCTCGGGAGCGGACTTCGCCCGGGACGAGAAGACGCTCGTCACCCTCTGGGGCGACGTGCGCCGGCCGGGCGTCCGCGAGGTCACGCTCGGGACGCCGCTGCGCCGCCTGATCGAGGACGAAGGCGGTGCCACGGAGCCGATCGGGCTCGTGTTCCCGGGAGGTCCGGCCGGCCCTGCGCTCGTCGCCGCGGACCTCGACGTCCCGCTGCACGCCGACGCCCTGCGCGAGCGCGGTACGACGCTCGGCACGGGCGCGATCCTCGTGGTCGGCGCCTCCGCCTGCCCGCTCGCGGTCGCCGTCTCGGCGGCCGGCTTCTTCGAGCGGGAGAGCTGCGGGCAGTGCCCGCCGTGCAGCGTCGGCACCGCCAGCCTCGCGCGCGTGCTGCGCTCGCTGGAGAGCGGGGGCGCTCGCCCCCGCGACCTGCACGACCTGCACGACGTGGCCGGCTTCATGACCGGCCACGGCT
>JBGASI010000163.1:0-8768 GCA_044229815.1 Vicinamibacteria bacterium
CCTCGAGGGCCGCCTGCGCCTGCCGCGCCAGGGCCGCGGCGAAGTCGATCTCCTCCTCGGCGTAGGGCCGCCCGGCAGGCCGCTCGCCCACCAGCAGCAGCCCGCTCGCGCCCGTCCCGGCCGCGATCGGCACCGCCAGCGCGAAGCGCGCGGCCGTGAGGGCGTCGCACAGCGGCCCCGGCGCGAGCCGCGCGACACACAGCGGCCCGGCCAGCTCCGCCGCCCGGGCCTCGCTCCAGCCGGGCAGCGTGCGTGGCGCCTCGTCCGGCCGCAGACCCCGAGCCTGGACCAGCTCCAGGCTCGCCCCGCCCCGCAGCCGGTAGAGCGCGGCACGCGACGCGAGGAACTGCCCCATCACGGTGGTGACGAGCAGCCGCTCGATCGCCTCCTCGTCGAGGCTGCCCGTCAGCTCGCGGCCGATGTCGAACAGGTTGTGCAGCTGGAAGACCTTGACGGAGAGCGACTGGTTGACGCGCCGCAGCTCCTCGTAGATGAGGCCGTTCTCGATCGGCGTGGCGGCACAGGCCGCGAGGCTCTCGAGGAAACCCTGCTCCTCCCGTCCGAAGGGCTGTCCCTCGGCCCGCGGTCCCAGCGCGAACAGCGCGATCGTGCGCCCGGCCCTGCGCACCGGGCAGACGAGCGCGAAACCCGCGGCCACGAGATCCTCGCCTGCCGGCTCGCGAGGGCCGGGGGGAGGCGCCGGGCAGGCGATCCACTCGGCGGTTGCCGAGGGCAGGCCGCGCGCCGAGCGCAGCCGAAAGCGCCCGCCCTCCCCTTCCGCCACGTAGAGCGCCCCGCGCGCCACCTGCAGCTCGCCCATCACGATCAGCAGGGCCGCGTCGAGGATCTCGCCGCCGCTCAGCGTCGAGCCGAGCGTCGTCGTGAGGTCGAGCAGCGAGATCAGCTCCGACATGCGCTTGAGCAGCGGCGGCTCCCGTCCCTCGCGGCGGAACTCGTCGAGCGCCTGCTGGTACTGGAAGACGACCGGCGTGCTCACGAGGCGCCGCCCCCGCCGCCCGCCCGCGGCGGCTTGCGCTTCACCATGCAGCAGACGTTGCGCCGCGCGCCGCGGCGGAAGGTCACCGAGTCCATGATGCGCGCCATCAGGTGCATGCCGAGGCCGCCCCTGCGCCGCTCGCTGGCGTAGCGCTGCAGGTCCACCTCGGGGACCGCGCGCGGGTCCACCGCCGAGCCGTCGTCGACCACGTCGATCCGCAGGTCCCCGCCCTCGTCCCAGAAGCGCAGCTCGAACGCGCGGTCGCCCGCCCCGCCGTAGGCGTGCTCGATCACGTTGGACGACGCCTCGTCGACCGCCAGCGCCAGCTGCTCGGACTGCGCCGTGTCGAAGCCGGCCACCTCGGCGGCGCGCCGCGTCACGTCGCGCACGAGGGCGAGGAACTCCGTCCGGCTCGGGACGCGCAGGATCAGGCCCGGCCGCCGCACCCGCCGCGCGCTCACGCCCGCGGGCTTCCCGAGTTCTCGCCCTCGCGGAAGCTGAGGATCGCCTCGCCCTCGGAGGGGAAGATCCGGTACAGGTGGTTGAAGCCGAGGATCTCGAAGATGTTGCGCACGGTCTCGTTCAGGTCGGCGATCCGGATGTCGCCGCCGTTCGTGCGCACCTCCTCGATCACCCCCATCAGCGCGCCGAGGCCGGCGCTCGCGATGTACTTGAGCCCGCTGCAGCTGACGACGATGTTGTAGCGGCGGCGGTCGAGCGCCTTCTGGATCTCGGCCTCGAACACGCGCACGGTGTGGGCGTTGATGAAGCCGCGCGGGTAGAGCAGCACCACGTCTTCCATCTCGCGCGTGTCGACCGAGAGTTCGCTCATCAGCGGGGTCTTCGCACCCGACTATACTCTGCCGTCCACCGCGTCCGAAAGCAGGGCCAGGGCGCGCGCCACGTCCTCGCGGATCTGCGCCACCAGCGCCTCCCGGCCCTCGAAGCGCCGTTCGTCGCGCAGACGCTCTTCGAAGGCGAGCCGAAGCTCCGCGCCGTACAGGTCGCCGGCGAAACCCGGCAGGTGAGCCTCCACGGTGACCACACCGCCGCCGAAAGTAGGCCGGCTGCCGATGTTGACGACCGCCGGACGCCAGCTCCCGTTCGTCAGCCGGCAGCGCGCGGCGTAGACGCCCCTGGCCGGGACGATCTCGTTCAGCGGCGAGAGGTTCGCCGTCGGGACGCCGATCGTGCGACCGCGCCCGTCGCCGGCGACCACCCGTCCGTCGACGAAGTAGGAGCGGCCCAGCAGCGCCCGGGCCGGCGCGACCGCACCGTGCGCCAGCGCGTCGCGGACGCGGCTGCTGCTGACGGGCTCCGCGGCGTGGGTCACCGAGCCCACGACCTCCAGGTCGAAACCACTGCCGGCACCCAGCGTGCCGAGCAGGGCAGCGTCACCCGCCTGCTCGCGCCCGAAGCGGAACCCCTCCCCGACCACCACGTGCCGGGTCGCCAGCGCGTCGCCCAGCACACCCTCCACGAAGGCCCCGGGTGCGAGCGCCGCCAGGGCCGCGTCGAACGGCAGCACGGCCAGCACGTCGATGCCGAGGGCGGTCAGCAACTCCTGCTTCTGGGCGGAAGTCGTCAGCGCGAGAGGCGCGCGCTCGGGCGCCAGGACCCGCGCCGGGTGAGGGTCGAACGTGAGCACGACCGCCGTCCCGCCGTGGCGGCGGGCCCAGCCGACCGCCGCCGCCGCCAGCGCCTGGTGCCCGCGATGGACGCCGTCGAAGTTGCCGATCGTGACCGCGGGCGAGCGCAGGCCGACGGGCGCGAACGTCTCCAGGCGGAGGACTCGCATGCCGGGCGCGGCGCGGCCTAGCGCTCGCCCCTGCGGTCGACGGTGGCGCCGGGCCGGTTGCGCCCCGCGTCGTCCACGGCGCTCAGCAGGTACCCGGAGGGCCCTTGTTCGTAGTGGAAAGGCCGGCGCGACGGGTCGAGCAGGTAGGTCGGATCCACGAGGCCGGCCTTGACGAGATCGTCGAGGGTCGGAGGCGGCGAGGCGTGGCTGGCCCGCCAGGCTTCGATCGCTCGTTCGAGCCGGGCCAGGCGCGCCTGCGTCAGACCCTCGTCGAGCAGCGCGCCCGAGCGGGGCAGCACCGAGCGCAGCCCGGCCACCGCGAAGGGCGAGCCGCGCTGTACGAACAACCCGGCCGCCGCCAGCGCGAGCACGATGGCCGCCACCGCGTAGCCGGGCAGCGGCGAGGCGTTGGCCCGCACCACCTGCGCCCGCTCCCGCGTCTCGCCCAGGCCCACCGGCGCGATCAGGTTGCGGTTGAGGAAGTCGAAGAGCGTCCGGCAGACCTCGAACTCGGCGACGCCGGTGCTGTCGATGATCGCCTGCACGGTCCGCACGCCGTCGACCCTGCGGAAGACACGCTCCTCCTCGGGCGCGAGCCGGATCCGGCCGGTCGAGCTGGCGGCGACCCGCCGCTCGGCCCCGCTGGCGTCGGGCCCCGAGACCGCCCCCACCTCGATCAGGGTGGGATCCACGACCGGGCGGAACACGAGGTCGAAAGAGCCGATCTTCTTCTCGATGATGGGCCACTCGTCCACCATGCGGATCCCTTCCATCAGGATGAAATCCGTGCTCATGGGAACGAAGTTCTCGCGGTCGTAGTCGACCGAGTCGGCCGGCGCGAAGTGGTAGCGCCCGTCGCGCCAGCGGAACACCCGGAAGACGATCTGGGAGATCTGGACCTGCAGCGCCTCGCGCAGGTCGCGGCTGGTGATCGCGCTCTGGCTCGCCAGGATGTGGCCGAGCCGCTGCAGGGTCTGCTTCTGCACCTGCAGCGCTTCCTCGAGCCGCTCCCGCGTCACCTTCCCCTGTTTGACCAGCACGTTGCCGAGGCGGTCCTCGAGGCGGCGTGCCGTCGAGTCCGCCATCACGACCATGCCGTTCTCGAAGGTGACCGTGACGCTCTCGTCTTCCTTGTCCTTCGTCAGCGTCAGGGTCCCGGTCTTCCGCTGCAGCCCGATCAGCTGGAAGATGTCCGGCAGGCCGAAGTCGCGGATCGTCCCTTCGAGCGCCAATCAGGCCTCCTGCGCCCGGGAGCGACGGGCCTGCGGCCGGCGCGTCGGCAGTTGCACGCCGAAGTCGGGCGCCAGGCGGTTCGCGACGATCCAGACGGCCGCGAGCAGGAGGCCTGCCGCCAGCATCGGCCAGGGCGGCACGAGCCGTGACGGCGCCTCGGTGAACGGCACCAGCCGCGAGGCCACCAGCACGGAGAGTATCGAGCACCAGGCGAGCAGCAGCAGCGCCCCGACCACGCTGCGCCCGGCGTAGAGGTGACCCGTGCCGGGGGCGAGCACGGACAGCGCCCGGAAGACCCGGCCGCGCCTGGCGTCCGCCCTCTGCACTTCCGCCATCTTGCGGTTGCGCGCGGGGCCCGACACGCCGTCGCGCACGACGAACAGGTGGTAGCACTGCGAGCACAGCCCGCCGCTCACGCGGCCGAGGTGGCAGTTGCGGCAGAACGCGGTGCCGCACTTGCCGCAGTGCAGGGTGAAGGCCTTCGGGCCCCGGGCGCGGGAAACGATGAACGCCACGAGCGCGACCACCACGATCCCTGCCGCGAAGCGGTTCGCGAGCGAGCCCGCCAGGGTGCCGGCCTGCGGCAAGGGCGGCGCGCCGGCGGTGACGTTGCGCACCGCGACGCCGCTCGCCGCCCCCTCGAACTTCGTCCACACCTGGTCGCGGCTCAGGCCCATGTCGACGACCGCGTAGTCGCCGGAATCGTACTTCCAGCGGTCGTAGCGCCCGACGCCGCCCGCCAGCCGGTCGGCATTCGACTTCGCCTCGTTGAAGGCCTGGTAGTCGAACTTCTGCAGCTGCGCCAGCGACAGGTTGTAGTACGAGGTGGCGGCGGCCTCGCCGCCGGCCTGCGTGCCCTCCTTGTAGCGCGCCAGCGCCGAGTCGTAGCTGCGGCGCAGGAACTCCAGGTTCGCCAGGTTGTTTCGGGCGACCACGTCCCGGGGATCGGCCGCCAGCAGCCGCCGATACAGATCGGCGGCGCTGTCGTAGCGACCGGAGCGCTTGCGCGCGGCGCCCACCAGGTAGGCGAGGTCTCGGTCCTGCGGGTCCTGGCCGACGGCCCCCTCCAGTAGCGCGACCTCCGTGCGGTCGGGCACGCCCTCGACCGCCGCCAGGGCCGCCTGGAAGAGCGGGTTCTGCGCGGTGCGCAGGCGCAGGTCGAGCGAGGCCACCGCGGGCCCCACGCTGAGGGCCGAAGCCAGCACCAGCCCGATCAGCACCCGCTCGCCGCGGCCCGAGTACGAAAAGAGAAGAGCCAGCCACCACGCCGCCAGCCAGCCCCAGCCCTGAAAAGTGGCCACCGGGATCAGCAGCAGCAGCAGGAACAGGGCGAACGAGGCCGCGCGGCTCTGCGTCGGCCCCAGCCACTCCTCGACGTCGTGATGCAGCAGGCTGCCGTGCCTCAGCAGCAGCACGAGGCCAAGCGCCCACGCGAACGCAAAGCAGAACACGAGCCAGGCGACGGTCGCGAGGTCGCGCGCGCTCAGCGCGCCGCGCGCCGAATCGAGGAAGGCGGCCGTGCCGGACCACGTGGCCGCGATGCTGGGTATCACCCCCAGCGGTCCCCGGCGCAGCTGCGCGGTGGCCAGGCCGAAGTGGGCGTCGGGCAGGGCCGGGGCGACGCCCGTCGCGTTGCGGAAGGCCTCCTCCGCCGCGTCGCGCTCCGAGCGGTCCAGGTGCTCGACGCCACGCCCGAGCAGCCCCAGGCCGAGCGTCTCGTGGCCCTCGACGTTGCGTTCGACCAGCACCCGCCGGATCTCGCGCAGCGCCCGCTCGGCCCCGTCCGCGTCGCCGCTCGCGTCGGCCTTCACGTGGACCGCCCACAGTTCCTCGAACGAAGCGGTCGAGGCGCTCACCGGCGCGTCGGCCGGGTGCGCCGCCGGCGCGGGCTGGGCGACGGACAGCAGGGTGACCAGGACGAGCGCTGCGCTCAAGGCGTCACCGCCCGGCGCCGCTCGACGTACGCCATGCGCAGCTCGAACAGGATCCCCTCGAGCAATCGGTCCTCGTCGGGCGTCCGGCGCCCGCGCGTCTTGTCCTCGAGCATCTCGAGGATCGAGATGATGGAGCGCGCTCCGTCCAGCGCCTCGCCCGCCCCCTCGGCCTCGGGCTGCCCTGCGGCAGAGAGCAGCATCCCCGCCTGGCTGGCCAGCGAGACCAGGAACTGCCCGAACTCGATCGGCCCCGCCGCAGCCGCCGGACGGCGCCGTTCGCCGGCCGTCCCCGCGCCGTCTTCGGCCGGGGCCCGCTCCGCCTCGGGCGCCGCGGGGGCGGCCTCGGGGCGATCCGGCTCCGCCGCGGGCGCGTCGTCGGCGCGGGCGTGACCTTCCGGCGTGAAGTGCCGTCTATCGCTGACGGTGAAGGGCTTGTCGCTCTCGGTCATCCGCAGTGATTCGGCGGGGCCACCTCCCGACTGCGGCCGCCCGCTCCCTCAGCCCGCAGCCGCGAGATGGTAGCACAGGGCATCCCGCTCAGCGGATCCGGCGCTCGAGCCCCTCCCCTGCCGGCCGCACCCAGACGCGCCGGCCGTCGGTCGCCACCTCGACCGAGCCGTCGCGGTCGGTCCGCAGCAGGAGCGCGCCGACGTGCCGGTAGCGCTGGAGAACCTCCGGGTGCGGGTGACCGAACGGGTTGTGCGCGCCGGCCGAGACGATCGCCACCCGCGCCCCGACGGCGTCCAGCAGCGCGGGGCTGCTGCTGGAACGGCTCCCGTGGTGCGGGACCTTCAGGACCAGCGAGCGCGCCGGCCGGAACGCCAACTCCGAGTCGCCTACGACGTCGCCCGTGAGCAGGAAATGGACCTCGCCCAGGGCGACGTCGAGCACCACGGAGTCCTCGTTGCGCACGCGCAGCGGCGCCCGCGCCGGGCGCGGAGGTGCCAGCACCCGGATCTGCACCCCGTCCCAGTCGAGCCGCATCCCAGCGGCCACGGTCACCCTGGCGGCGCCGCTCCCCGAGAGCGTCGTGTCGACGCGCCGCCAGGCCCGGTCGCGCAGCGGCGCCGGCCCCTCCCACAGGCTCGCCACCCCGAACGCGCGCAGCACGAAGGGGGCGCCACCGGCGTGGTCGGGGTGCGCGTGGGTGACGAGGAGGGCGTCCAGCCGGCGCACGCCCCGCCGCCACAGCTCCGGCGCCACGCGCCGCTCGCCCGGATCGAAGCGGGGCTCGCGCGAGCCTCCGGCGTCGACGAGGATGGCGCGGCCCGACGGCGACTGCAGGAGCAGGCTGTCGCCCTGGCCGACGTCTATGACCGTCAGCCGGAGCCGGCCGTCCGCGGCGGGCGACAGCGGTGACAGCAGGAGCAGCACGTGGCCCGCCGCGAGCAGCCCCAGGCCCGGCCCGCGCCGTCCGCGCGCCAGCAGGGCGATGCCGCAGGCGTGCAGCGCGAGCACTGCCGGCGACGGGGAGGCGACGCGCAGGTCCAGCCACGGCCCGACCGGGCCCAGGTCCGCCGAGGCACGCAGCGCGCGAGCGGCGATCCAGGCCACGTCACCCGCGAGGCGGGCCGCCGGGAGTGACACGAGATCGAGCGCCGCCACCGCCAGGCCGCCGAGCAGGACCGCGGAGGACAGGGGCACGGCCGCGAGGTTCAGCAGCACGGCCGCCGGGGCCATGCGGTGAAACACCGCGGCCAGCACCGGCGCCAGCGCCGCCTGGGCTGCGAGCGAGGCGGCGACGGCGAGCTCGGCCCGCAGGGGGAGCCGCGGGATGCCCCGCGTCAGCGGACCGACCAGCGCGAGGATGCCGAGCGTCGCGCCGAACGAGAGCTGGAAGCCGACGTCGTGGATCGCCGACGGGCGCGCGGCGAGCAGCGCCAGCGCGGCGAGGCCGAGCAGATTGGAGACGTCGGTGTCGAGCTCGAGCGCGCGGCCGGCCAGCACCGCGCCCGCCATCAGCGCCGCGCGCAGCACGGGCACGTCGCCCCCGACGAGGAGCGCGTAGAAGGCGACGGCGAACGTCGTGACGAGCGCCTGGGTCCAGGGCGAGGCCACCGCCAGGCGCAGGAGGCCGACCAGCAGCCCGGCCACCAGGGCCACCTGCGCCCCGGAGAGGGCCAGCACGTGGTAGGTGCCGGAAGCCCGGAAGGTCTCCGCCGTGCGATCGTCGATCTGCGAGCGGTCGCCGATCACCATCGCGAGGACGAGGCCGCGTTCCGTGCCGGGCGGCAGCGAGCGGGAGAGGGCCTCCCGCACCCGGTTGCGGACGCAGGCGGTCGCCGCGCGCAGCGGCCCCACGCCCCGCCGCGGCAACCGCTCGACCAGCCGCCACGACTTGCAGTAGCCCCGCGCGCCGACGCCGTCGCGCACGCCCTCTTCGCTCGAGGTCTCGCGCAGCGCCAGCCACGCCGCCACGCGGTCGCCGTCGTGAAGGCGCGGCCGCGGCTCGCTGCCCGCGACCTCGACGCGCACGCGTCCACTCAGCGCCAGATTCTCCCCGTGGCGCTCGACGGCCTCCACCTCGAGCACGCACGAGACGCTGTCCGGCCGCCCGAAGCAGTCGCCGCGGAGCGTGCCGGTCACGCGGGCGGTCACCCTCTCCGCCTCGCCGCTGCCGGGGCCCGACAGGGCGCGCCGAAGGACGTCGCGCTCGCCCTGCAGGGACTCGACGGTCGCCGACGCGCTTCCGAGGGCCAGGCAGGCCGTGGCGAGCGCCCGAGCCGCCGCGCGGCCCGGCCGCGCCGCCCACGCAAGCGCCAGCAGCGCGCCGGCGAGGGCGAGCAACGCCACCACCTCCGCGGGC
>JBGASI010000164.1:0-8767 GCA_044229815.1 Vicinamibacteria bacterium
GCGCCCGGCCGGCGCGCTAGCGCTGGGCCTGCTGCGCGCGCTCGATCGACTCGAACAGCGCCCGGAAGTTGCCGCCGCCGAAGCCCTGGTCGCCCTTCCGCTGGATGATCTCGTAGAAGAACGGCCCGGCCGCCTGCTCGCGGTACAGGCTCGAGGACTCCTTGAGGAAGATCTGCAGCAGGTACTTCGAGGGGCCGTCGCCGTCGACGAGGATCTCGAGCTCGCGCAGCAGCGACAGGTCCTCGTCGATCGTGCCGACCCCGAGCCGCCGCAGCCGCTCCGGCAGCGCGTCGTAGTAGGCGCCGGGGGTCGGCATGAAGGCGAGCCCGCGCTCGCGCAGCGTCCGCACGCAGCCGACGATGTCCTTGACCGAGATCGCCAGGTGCTGGATGCCGGGACCGCGCAGCTCCTCGCAGAAGACGTTGATCTGGGAGGCGCGGAAGTTCGGGCGCCACGGCTCGTTGTTGGCGAACTTCACGCCCGAGCGAGGGTCGCGGTAGACGAGCGAGCGCAGGCCGGAGCCGTGCTGCTCGTCCGGGTCCACGTCGGTCGTGTGGAACTGGATCTCCCAGAAGCGCTCGAAGCCCAGGACGTGCTCGAGCCACAGCGAGACGTGGCCGAGCGTCGGGAAGTTCGAGGTGGTGTGGTCGAAGCCCACGAAGCCGAGGCCGTTCGTTCCGCCGCGCTGGGTCTCGTGCTCCACGAAGCCCGGATAGAGCGGGCGGTAGCCGCGGCGCTCCAGGAAGCGGAACGTCGAGTCGCCGAACGGCGTCGTGATCGAGAAGAAGGCGAGCGTGCCCCCGCGCCCGTCGTCGTGGCGCCGGATCTCGTCGATCGGCGTGCCGCCGCGGCCCTCCAGCAGGCGGAACGTCCGCTCCACGTCCTCGACCTCGAAGTTGAGGGTGCCGACGCCGTCGGGGTGCTTGCGCAGCCAGCGGGCGGCCCGGCCGTCCGGCCCGCAGGGCTCACTGCAGACGACGACGCAGGCGCCGGCCAGGAACGCGAGCGAGCGCTGGCGGCCCGCGCGCGGCAGCTCCTCGGAGCTGCCGCCGATCTCCGCGAAGTCCATCACCTCGGTGTAGAAGCGGCGGCTGCGCTCGAGGTCGTGGACGTAGTAGTGGACCGACTCCAGCCGCTTGATGCCGAGCGACTCGACCTTGGCCATGCTCACCCTCCGACGACGCCCCGGCACTCGCCGAAGCCGATGCGCGCGAAGCCCTCGCGGGCGCAGTGGCCGCGCAGCGTCACCTCGTCCCCGTCCTCGAGGAAGCGCCGCGTCTCGCCCCCCGGCAGCGCGAGCGGCTGGCTGCCGCGCCACGTGCGCTCGAGCAGGCAGCCGCGCGACTCCGGCTCCTCGCCCGACACCGTTCCGCTGGCGATCAGGTCGCCGGGCCGCAGGTTGCAGCCATTCGAGGTGTGGTGCGCCACCATCTGCGCAAGCGTCCAGTAGAGGCCCTTCAGGTTGCTGCGGCTGACGAGCGCCGGCTCGAGGCCCTGCTCGCGCATCGAGCGCGTCCGCAGCTGCACCTCGAGCCGCAGGTCGATCCCGCCGTGCGCCCGGTCCCCCTCGTCGAGCAGGTGGGGCAGCGGCTGCGGGTCCTCGGGGGCGCGCGCGAGGGCCGGTACGCGGTACGGGGCGAGGGCCTCGAGCGTCACCACCCACGGGCCGAGCGTCGTCGCGAAGCTCTTGGCGAGGAACGGGCCGAGCGGCTGGTACTCCCACTTCTGCAGGTCGCGCGCCGACCAGTCGTTGAGCAGCACGAGGCCGAAGATGCGGCCCTCGGCCTCGGCCAGGGGCACGGGCTCGCCGAGCGGGTTGCCGGGACCGAGCAGCGCGCCCACCTCCAGCTCGTAGTCGAGGTTGCGGCTCGGACCGAAGCCCGGGGCGAGGGCGCCCTGCGCCGGCTCGGTCTGCCCGCTCGGGCGGCGGATCGGCGTGCCGCTCACGACCAGGGACGAGGCGCGCCCGTGGTAGCCGACGGGCAGCCACTTGTAGTTCGGCAGCAGCGGGTTGTCCGGCCGCAGCATCCGGCCCACGTTCGTGGCGTGGTGGAGCGAGGCGTAGAAGTCGCTGTAGTCCCCGACCGCCGCGGGCAGCAGCAGCTCGACGTCCCGCTGCCACAGCAGCACTGTGGCCGCCTCGCTGCGCGCCGTGACGAAGCCGCCTTCCGCCCGCAGCAGGTGGCTCAGGCGGTGGCGCAGGGTCGCGCGCAGGCGCGGCTCGAGCGCCATCAGCGCGTTGAGGTTCGTGCCGCGGCAGGCGGCCTCCACGTCGCTCGGCAGCCCCCGCAGCAGGCCGCGCTCGGCGGAGGCGGAGAGGTCGAGCAGGTGCTCGCCGATCGCGCAGCCGATCCGCGGCGGCAGAGCGGGGCCGCGGCGGAAGGCGCCGAGCGGCAGGTTCTGCACCGGGAAGTCGCCCTGCGCGTCGTTCGCGGACTCGACCCAGCTGCGCAGCAGCGGGTCGTGCGTGCCGTCCGTCCTCGGGATCACTCGATCACCCCCAGCGCGCGCAGGTCGGCCACGGGCTCCTCGATCGAGCAGGAGCCGAAGGAGAGGGCGAAGCCGGCGCGCGTCTGGGCGAGCGAGGCGGCCGGCACGCTGAGGTAGCGCCAGGCCAGCGCCTCGTCCGAGAGCGAGAAGGCGGCCGGGTCCGTCTCCAGGAGCACCGACTGCAGCTCGTCCGCCGCAGCGCCGGCGCGGGCGAAGGCGGCGGCGGCGAACAGGTTCAGGAAGCCGTGCAGCGGCGCGCGGGGCGAGCCGGGAGCGGCCGCGAGCGCGTGCTCGCCCCGCACCGCGTGGTGCAGGCCCGCCGTGGCCTTCCAGGCGACGCCCGCGCGCGCGCAGGCCGCGAGGAAGCGGGCGACGTCGCTCGCCGGCGGGATCGCCTCGGGCGTGAGCCCGCCGCTGCGCAGCTTGGCTCGGGCGCCGCGCGCCCGCAGCAGGGGCAGCAGCGTGTCGAGGTCGCCCCCCGGGGGCAGCTCCACGTACGCGGCCAGCCCCGAGGGCACCGCGGCCAGCGCGGCCTCCACCTCGGCCGCGGTCCGTGTCTTCAGCTCGACGCTGTCGGCGACGGCGCGGCCGGCGTGCGCGGCGTTGAAGGCCGCGACCCACTCGATCTCGGCGGCCGTGTCGGGGCCCAGCAGCGCGGCGAGTCGCCAGGGCCGGGGCGTGGCGGCCGCGGGCAGGCCGTCCTCCAGCCGCGCCAGCTCCGCGAGGCGTGCCGCCGGGACGACGAAGCGGCCGAGCAGCCAGGCCTGCGGCGAGCCGAGCGCGCGCGCGTGCTCGGCGACCGCGTCGGGCAGCGCCAGGGCGGCCGGCGGGAAGAGCCCCGCGTAGTCCACGAGGCCGGCCAGCAGCGCCCGCGCGGAGGCCGTGCTCACGCTTCGGGCTCGAGCCAGGACGCGTGGTAGGTCGGGTCCTCGATCGTGAGCGCCTCGCGGCTGACCAGCAGCGGCCGGAAGGTGTCGATCATCACCGCCAGCTCGCCCGTGGCCTTGGCGCCGATCGACTGCTCGGTGCGGCCCGGCTGCGGCCCGTGTGGCAGCCCGTCCGGGTGCAGCGTGATCGAGCCCGTCTCGATGCCCTTGCGGCTCATGAACTCGGAGTTGGCGTAGAAGAGCACCTCGTCCGACATCACGTTCTGGTGGCTGTAGGGGGCCGCGACCGCGTCGGGTTCGAAGTCGTAGGGCCGCGGCACGAAGGAGCAGACGACGAAGCCGTCGCCCTCGAAGGTCTGGTGGAACGGCGGCGGCAGGTGCACGCGCCCGACCCGCGGCTCGAAGTCGTGGATGCTGAGGGCCCACGGGTAGTAGTAGCCGTCCCAGCCGACGACGTCGAACGGGTGGTGCGTCATCGTCATCTCGACCAGGCGGTTGCCGCTCTTGATCACGACCGCGTGGTCGCCCTTGTCGTCGTGGACCACCAGGCGCTCCGGGCGGCGGATGTCGCGCTCGCAGAAGGGGGCGGCCTCCGTGAGCTGGCCGTGCGCGTTGCGGTAGCGCTCCGGCGTCCGCACGCAGCCGGCGCTCTCGATCACCAGCAGCCGGTGCGGGCCCTGGCCGAGCCGCCAGCGGTGCAGGATCCCGCGCGGGATCACCACGTAGTCGCCGGCCTTCCAGTCGAGCTCGCCGAAGGACGACTCGAGCAAGCCCGCGCCTTCCACCACGTACACGATCTCGTCGCCCTGCCCGTTGCGGTAGAAGAAATGGTCCTCCTTGCGCGGGTGGGCGAGCGACAGCGCGACCTGGGAGTTGAACAGCAGCGGGACGCGGTCGAGCACCGGGCTCGGGCCGGTCGGCAGGTTGCCGGTCCTGAAGTGCCGGTTGCGCACCACGCGCTCGGGCTCGGCCACCCAGCCGAGCCCGCGGATCGAACGCACGCTCCGGACGGCCGTCGGCAACCGCAGGTGGTAGAGCAGCGACGAGAGGCCGCTGAAGCCCTGGGTGCCGACCAGCTCCTCGTAGTGGAGCGATCCGTCGTCCTTGCGAAACGCGACGTGGCGCTTGCGGGGCACACGGCCCAGCCGGTGGTACAGGGGCAATTCGGGGGCTCCAGGGAAATCCTGCCCCCATTCTAGCGAGAATGCCGGGCGGCTACTGCGCCTTGTACACCCGCACGTAGTCGACGAGGTACCGGTGCGGGAAGCGGCCGTCGTCGATGCCCTTCTGGCCGCCCCAGGAGCCGCCGATCGCCAGGTTGATCAGCAGGTACTGCGGCTTGTCGAAGGGCCACGCGCGCGAGCCCGTGCCCTCGTTGGCGAAGCTGAAGTACTTCTGGCCGTCGACGAAGACGTCGATCCGATCCGCGTACCACTCCATCGCGTAGACGTGGAAGTCCTCCGACGGCGGGGCGATCGTCACGTTGCCGCCCTTGGCGGTGCCGGAGACGTGGTTGTAGGCGGCGGTGTGGATCGTGCCGTAGATCTTCAGCGGGTCGAAGCCGACGTTCTCCATGATGTCGATCTCGCCGCAGGCGGGCCAGCCGGCCTGGTCGACGTTCGTGCCGAGCATCCAGATCGCCGGCCAGGTCCCGTTGCCCGCCGGCAGCTTCGCGCGCACCTCGACCCGCCCGTACAGGAACTCGAAGCGCCGCCGCGTGTTGATGCTGGCCGAGGTGTAGCCGTAGCCCTGGTAGGCCTCCTTGCGCGCCTCGATCACGAGGTTGCCGCCCTCGGCGCGCACGTTCTCGCTGCGCGAGGTGTAGTACTGCTTCTCCTCGTTGCGGATGTAGCCGATCTCGTAGGCCCACCTCGCCGGGTCGAGCGCGCCGGGCGTCTCGAACTCGTCCGAGAAGACGAGCGACCAGCCGGACGGAGCCGGCGCCGGCGTCGGGGCCACGGGCGTCGGGGTCGGCGCCGACGGTGCGGTGGGGGAATTGTTGCCGCCGCAGCCGGAGAAGAGGACGAGCAGGGCGGAAGCGGCGGCCGCGCGCCGCGCGAGGATGAGCATGCTGCACCTCCCGGCCGGCCCGCGTCGCGGCCCGGCCCGTGGGGGCCGATTCTACTTCTGCTGCGCCTTGAGCAGGTCGCGGATCTCGCCGAGCAGCGTCTCCGACGGCGAAGGGGGCGCCGGCGGCGCGGGCGCCGCGGCGAACTTCGCGGCGAGCCGTGCGAACGGGCGCAGGATGAAGAAGTAGACGACGCCGGCCTTGAGCAGGAAGTTGACGATCGTCGACAGCACCAGCCCCAGCTTGAAGGGGCCCAGCATGAGCGCCGTCTCGAGCGCCTTCACGTCGCCGGGCGCGAACGTGGCGATCAGCGGGTCGATGATGCCCTTGATCAGGCCGTCGACGACCCCGTTGAACGCCGCGCCGATGATCACCGCCACGGCCAGCTCGACCACGTTGCCGCGCATCAGGAAGTCGCGGAACCCCTTGAACATGTCTCCTCCGTTCGGTGCCTGTCGTCCCCGTGATCCGGACGGGCAGTGTAGCAGGGCTGGCGCGGCGCCCGGGCCCTGGCAAGCCCGTCCCACGACATCGCCGGCAGCAAGGCGGTCAAGCCGATCCAGATGACGAAACCGGGCGCGAGGGCGAGGCGGCCGCCGTCGCGCCAGCGCCCGGCATGCGCGGGCGGAATGGGCGGGATGAGCCTGGCCGCTGGCCGCCCGGGTGAGCCGTTTGAATCTCCCGGCCGGGCCCGCGGGCCGGTACGATCAGGCCATGATCGTCCTCGTCCTCAACACCGGCAGCTCCTCCCTGAAGTTCCAGGTCATCGACACCGACCTCGACGCGATCGAGAAGAACGCCGATCGCCAGCTCGCCCGCGGCCTGATCGAGCGCATCGGCAGCGAGGCCCTCGTCACCTTCCGCGTCGAGGGCAAGCCGGCCCTGCGGCGCACGGCGGCGCTGCGCGACCACCGCGGGGCGCTCGACTACCTGCTGCGCTGGCTGGTCTCGCCCGAGGCCGCCGTGCCCGGGATCGCCTCGGTCGGCGACATCCACGCGGTCGGCCACCGCTGCGTCCACGGCGGCGAGAAGTTCACCCGCTCGGTGACGATCGACGACGCGGTCGTCGACCAGATCGAGGACTGCATCGACCTCGCGCCGCTGCACAACCCCGCCAACCTCAAGGGCATCTACGCGGCCCGCGAGCTGCTCGGCCAGGGCGTGCCGCAGGTGGCGGTGTTCGACACCTCGTTCCACTCGACGATGCCGGAGGTCTCGTACCTCTACGCGATCCCGTACCCGCTCTACGTGCGGCACAAGATCCGCCGCTACGGCTTCCACGGCACCTCGCACCGCTACGTCGCCTACCGCTACCGCCAGCTCACCGGCAAGTCGCTCGAGGACACGAACATCATCACCGTCCACCTCGGCAACGGCTGCTCGGCCTGCGCGATCCAGAAGGGCGAGTCGATCAACACCTCGATGGGCCTGACGCCGCTCGAGGGCCTGGTGATGGGCACCCGCGGCGGCAACATCGACCCCTCGGTGCTCGAGTTCCTGCACCACAAGGAAGGCCTCGGCTTCAACGAGATCGACGCGCTGCTCAACAAGCAGTCGGGGCTGCTTGGGATCTCCGGGCTCACGAACGACATGCGCGAGCTGCTCGAGGAGGAACGGGTCCACCAGGACCGGCGCGCCCGCCTCGCGATCGACATCTTCTGCCTGCGCGTCAAGCACTACCTCGGCTCGTACCTCGCGCAGATGAACGGCGCCGACGCGATCGTGTTCACCGGGGGAATCGGCGAGAACTCCGCCGAGATCCGCGCGCGGATCTGCAGCGAGCTGGGCTTCCTGGGGATCGAGATCGACGATGCCAGGAACCGCGCCGCCGTCTTCGGCAAGGAGGGCGACGTGGCGACGGACGGCGCGCGCGTGCGCACGTTCGTGATCCCGACGAACGAGGAGCTGCTGATCGCGCGCGACACCGTGCGCTGCGTGCGCAACGCCCCGCGCCGCTGGTAGCCCGCGCCCCGCCCCTTCGCCGTATCATGGGGAAAAGCGGGAGGCGCCATGACCACGACGCGCAGGGACCTCATCAGGCTCGCCGGAGCCGGCGCGCTCGGCCTCGGGCTGCGGCCCGGGCTCGCGCTGGGCGAGGCCGGCGCGGACGCCGGCCGCGCGAAGAAGCCGCTGCGCATCCTGATCCTCGGCGGCACTGGCTTCACGGGCCCGCACCAGGTGCGCTACGCGCTCGCGCGCGGACACAAGCTGACGTTGTTCAACCGCGGCCGCAAGCCGAAGGAATGGCCCGCGCCGGTCGAGGAGCTCGTCGGCGACCGCAACACGGGCGACCTCAAGGCCCTCGCCGGCCGCGAGTGGGACGTCTGCATCGACAACCCGACCTCGCTGCCGTTCTGGGTGCGCGACGCGGGGCAGGTCCTGAAGGGCAGGGTCGGCCAGTACGTGTTCATCTCGACGCTCTCCGTCTACGCCTCCGACAAGGAGCCGGGGCAGGACGAGACGGCGCCGCTCGCCGCCTACAAGGGCAAGGACGCGATGAAGGAGACGCAGGAGACCCTGCGGGCCGACATCGAGGGGCTCTACGGCGCGCTGAAGGCGCTCTCCGAGCAGGAGGCGGGGAAGTGGTTCCCCGGCATCACCACCGTGATCCGGCCCGGGTTGATCGTAGGGCCCGGCGACGAGACCGACCGCTTCACCTACTGGCCGGTGCGCCTCGCGCGGGGCGGCGAGGTGCTGGCGCCAGGCGACGGGCGTGACCCGGTGCACTTCGTGGACGCCCGCGACCTCGCCGAGTGGACCATCCGCATGGTCGAGGCGCGCTCGCTCGGCGTCTTCAACGCGATGGGCCCGCAGGACGAGCTGACGATGAAGGCCATGCTGGAAGGGGCGCGCGCGGCGATCGGCTCGAGCGCGACGCTCACCTGGGCGCCGAGCGCGTTTCTCGAGCAGCAGAAGGTCAGCGCCTGGGGCGACATGCCCGTCTGGATCCCGGCGCAGGGCGACACGCTCGGCGCGAACCGGCGTTCGAACCGCAAGGCCGTCGCCGCCGGGCTCCGCTTCCGGCCCCTCGCCGAGACGACCCGCGACACGCTCGCCTGGTGGAAGACGCTGCCGGCCGAGCGCCAGTCGAAGCTGCGCGCCGGGATCGCCGCCGAGCGCGAGGTCGAGGTCCTCGCCGCGCTGAAGTCGCCGCCGGCCAAGCAGGGCTGAGCCCGGTCCGGCTCAGCGGGCCGGCGTCGTCTCGAGGCGCTCGTAGAGGCCGAGCCACCGGGCGAGTCGGACCGTGCCGCCGAGCGTGAGGGCCACCACCAGGAAGCTGCCCGCGAGCGGGAGGAGCCGCGCCCGCCCCGGCGGCGCGGAG
>JBGASI010000165.1:0-8759 GCA_044229815.1 Vicinamibacteria bacterium
CCTCGATCGGCTCCTGCTCGCCCCAGCTCCACGGCAGGTCGGAAGGCGGCGCGGTCACCGCCACCTCGACCTCGCCCCCGGCGGTCGGGATGTTCCAGCGGGTGTTGTACTGCTCCTCCGGAGTCCCATCGAACAGCGCCTCGTACTTCTCGACGAACAGGCGCACCGCGTCGAGGCAGGCCGCGGCGAGGCGGTGGCTCTCGGCGGTCGGCGGGGCCAGCGTGCCGTCGGCGCGGACGTCGAGGAGGAAGGGGAAGCGGCCCCGCGGGCCGGGCGAGAAGCCGTGAGCACGCGCCTCGAGAGCGAGCGCCTTGCCGCCGCGTACGACCCGCGGGCGGTCGAAGTTCACCGAGAAGAGGGGGACGCCCGGCCCGGCGATGGCCCCCCCGGAGGTGGCCGCCACGTCGGCGAGCCGCGCGAACGCCAGGTAGTCCTCGAGCGAGCGGAACAGGACGAGGCCGAACTCCTCCCCGGCCATCCCGAGGATGGACGCGCAGGCCCCGCTCCAGCCGAGCGCCGGGATCTCGATCCCGAGGATCTGCCCGTCGCCCACCGTCTCCCACGGCTGCGCCTCGTCGAAGCGGCCGGCGGCGGAGTAGAAGCCGGCCTTCGCCGCCGTCGCGGCCTCGTCGCTCGTTGTCGGGCCCTGCGCTGTCATCGGCTCTCCTCGTTCGCGGCCCAGTCTATGATGCCGCCGCGTCGGGAGGTGGATGATGCGACGTTCGACCGGGCTCGTCCTCGCAGTGCTCGTCCTGGCCACACCCGCCGCCGTCGCCGCGCAGGGGAGCGAGCGGCTCTACCTCTCGGGCACGGACAAGGACCACACGGTTCCCTGGGACTTCCGCGTGAGCGACGGCCGCCGGGCCGGCGCCTGGAGCACGATCCCCGTCCCGTCCAACTGGGAGCTGCAGGGCTTCGGCACGTACCGGTACGGCGGCCCCCCGCCACGCCCCGCCGAGCAGGGCCGCTACCGGCACCGCTTCGACGTCCCGCGCGCGTGGCGGGGCCGGCGCGTGTTCCTCGTCTTCGAGGGCTCGATGACGGACACCGAGGCCTGGATCGACGGCCGGCCCGTCGGGGCGAGGCACCAGGGGGCCTTCTACGAGTTCCGCTACGACGTCACGCCGCTCGTGCGCTTCGGCGCGCGCCAGCAGCTCGAGGTGCTCGTCGCCAAGGAGTCGTCGAACGAGTCGGTCAACGAGGCCGAGCGCCACTCCGACTTCTGGATCTTCGGCGGCATCTACCGCCCCGTGTACCTCGAGGCGCGGCCGGCCGAGTCGATCGAGCGCCTGGCGATCGACGCGCGCCACGACGGCGCCTTCCGGGTGGACGTGCACCTGGACCGCGTCGCGCGAGCGGCGACAGTGACGGCGCGGATCGAGACGCTCGACGGGACGCCGGTCGGCGCGGCCTTCACGGCCCCTGCCGCCGCGGGCGCCGGGCGCGTGACGCTCGAGGCGCGCGTCGAGCGACCCGCGGCCTGGACGGCCGAGTCCCCCAGCCTGTACCGCGTCGCCGTCTCCCTCGAGCGCGACGGCAGGGCGCTGCACACCGTCCGCGAGCGCTTCGGCTTCCGCAGCGTCGAGCTGCGGCCGCGGGACGGGTTGTACGTGAACGGCGTCAAGGTGCGGCTCAAGGGCGTCAACCGCCACAGCTTCTGGCCCGACTCCGGCCGGACCACGAGCCGCACCGTGAGCGAGACGGACGTGAAGCTGATCAAGGACATGAACATGAACGCGGTGCGCATGTCCCACTACCCGCCCGACCGCCACTTCCTGGAGGCGTGCGACGAGCTCGGCCTCTACGTCCTCGACGAGCTGACCGGCTGGCAGCACCGCTACGACACCGAGGTCGGCCGCAGGCTCGTGCGCGAGCTGGTCGTGCGCGACGTCAACCACCCGTCGGTGATCCTGTGGGACAACGGCAACGAGGGCGGCTTCAACTACGACCTCGATGCCGACTTCGAGCCGCTCGACCCCCAGCGGCGCTCCGTGATCCACCCCTGGCAGAACGAGGCGGGCAAGATCAACACCACGCACTACCGCTCGTACGACTGCTGCGCCGGGAAGTACCTCGACGGGCCGGAGCTCGTGATGCCGACCGAGGTGCTGCACGGCCTCTACGACGGCGGCCACGGCGCCGGGCTCGCCGACCTCTGGGACCGCATGCTCCGCAGCCCGCTCGCGGTCGGCGCGTTCCTGTGGGTGCTGGCCGACGAGGGTGTCGTGCGCACCGACCGCGACGGCGCCCTGGACACGGACGGCAACCACGCGCCGGACGGCATCGTCGGCCCGTACCGGGAGAAGGAGGCCAGCTTCTTCACGATCAAGGACGTCTGGTCGCCGGTCTTCCTCGAGCTGGGGAGGCTCGACCGCCTGCCGCCCACGTTCGACGGTCGGCTGCGCGTGGAGAACCGCTACGACTTCACGGACCTGACGCGCGTCTCGTTCGACTGGCGCCTCGTGCGCTTCGCCGGGCCGGGCTCGGCCGTGCCAGGCCACGTGGACCTCGCTCAGGGACGCACCCCCGCGCCCCCGCTCGCGCCCGGTGGCCGCGGCACGCTGGTGCTGGCCCTCCCGTCCGACTGGCGCGAGGCGGACGCGCTCTTCCTGGCGGCGCGCGACCCGCAGGGCAGCGAGATCGCGCGCTGGACGTGGATGACGAAGGGGCCCGACGCCGTCCGCCCGCGCATCGTGTCGCTGGGCGGGCGCGCCAGCGGGCGCGAAGAGCGGAGCGAGGTCGTGCTCGAGGCCGGCGGCACGCGCGTGCGGATCGACCGCGCGAGCGGCCGGCTGGCCTCGGTCGAGCGCGACGGCCGCCGGGTCTCGCTCGCGAACGGACCGCGCATCGTCGAAGGCGCCGCGACGCTGTCCTCGCTCGCGCACCGTGCCGATGGCGACGGCTACCTCGTCGAGGCCAGCTACGAGGGCCCGCTGAAGCAGGTCCGCTGGCGGCTCGACGGCAGCGGCTGGCTCGAGCTGTCCTACCGCTACGAGAACCCGGGCCGCCACGCGCACCTCGGCGTCACGTTCGACTACCCGGAGAGCCAGGTCACCGGCCTGCGCTGGCTCGGCCGCGGGCCGTATCGCGTCTGGAAGAACCGCCGGCAGGGACCGACGTTCGACGTCTGGCAGAAGAGCGCCAACGACACGCGCACCGGCGCCGACTGGACGTACCCGGAGTTCAAGGGACACCACGCCAGCCTCTACTGGGCCGAGTTGCAGACGAAGGAGCTGCCGATCACCGTCGTCACCGACACGGAGGACCTGTTCCTGCGCGTCCTCACCCCGCGCTACGGGGCGAACCCGACGTTCACGGCCGTCGCGTTCCCGGAGGGCGATCTCTCCTTCCTCCACGCGATCGCGCCGATCGGCACGAAGTTCGCGGGGCCGGAGACGCTCGGCCCGGAAGGCCAGCCGAACGAGGCGGTCGGCGACGGCGCCACGCAGCAGATGGGCGGCTACTCGGCGCGGCTGTTCTTCTGGTTCGGCGAGGGTCTGCCCGGGCGCTGAGACGGCGACGCGTCAGCGCGTGCGGTCGTTGTGCGGGCCCTCGTAGTAGTCGAAGCTGCGGCCGAGGCGCTCCATGAGCGGGCGCGTGATCTCGCGCAGCCGCGCGACGACGTCCTCGGGCAGGGGCTGCTCGGCGGCACGCAGGTTGGACTCCAGCTGCGCGACCGTGCGCGCGCCGACCAGGCTGCACGCGAGCCCCGGGCTCGCGAGCGTCCAGCCGATGGCCAGTTCCGAGAGCGCGTAGCCCTGGTCGCGGCACAGGGAGCGCAGCGCCGCGAGCGCGTCACGCGTCGCCTCCTCCTCGCCCGGCAGGCCGTGGCGGGCGTCGGGCGCCTTCGCCGCGTCGAAGTGGCGCGTGCGGCGCTGCCAGGGGCGCACGTCGTCGAGCGTCGGGTAGCGGTCCGTCAGGACGCCCTGCAGCAGCGCCATGTAGCCGATCACGCCGATGCCCCGCTCGACGCAGCCGGGCAGCACCTCCCACTCGATCGCGCGGCAGAGCAGGTTGTAGGGCAGCGCGTTCGCGGCAAGCGACGGGAAACAGCCTCGGGCCTCGTCGAGCTGCGCCAGCGAGTGGTTGCTCAGGCCGACGTGGCGCACCTTGCCCTGCTCCTGCAGGCGCAGCAGCGTCGCAAAGGCGTCCTCCAGCGACGGGCACACGCTCAGACGCGCGTCGAAATGGTGGATCGAGCGCAGCGTGATCGGCCAGTGCACCATGTAGAGGTCGAGGTGGTCGGTGCCGAGGCGGCGGAGGCTGGCCTCGCAGCGGCCGGGCAGCACGTCGGGCTGCACGCAGGCGGGGCTGACCTTCGTGCCGATCACCACGCGGTCGCGGGGCAGGCCGCGCAGGGCGAGGCCGAGCGAGGACTCGCTGCGCCCGTCGTTGTAGACCTCGGCCGTGTCGAAGTAGTTGACGCCGAGGTCGAAGGCGCGCCGCACCACGGCGTCGACGTCGGTCTGCTCCTGCGGCCCCCAGTACGCTCCGCCGCCGAACGCCCAGCTGCCCAGCCCGAGGGCCGAGAGCTTCAGTCCCGAGCGACCGCACTCGCGCAACTCCATCGTCCGTCGACCTCCGGCCGGCGGCGATCGTAGCGCGGCGAGCCGGCGCGGCCAAGGAGGCCGGCCGGTTGCGGCGCCCCTCGCGCGGCAGGACACTCTGGGCGTCGCCGCGGCGCGCGGGCGGTCGACCGAAAGCGAGGGACCCCATGAAGGGCGCGACGCATCTCCTCCTGGCCGTGACCGCGGCCGCCGGCGTGGCCGGCCTCTCGCAGCCGGCGCTCGCGGCGCAGCCCGGCGTCGGGAAGCCGGTCCGGGTCGTGAGCCTGAGCTTCAGGAGCGCGAGCCTCGAGCGCATCGCGGCCCTGGTGGACGCGGAGGCCGCGAAGGGAGTCGACCTCGTCAGCCTGCCCGAGGCCTGGCGCGGCTCGGACGTGGTCGAGTCGCTCTCCGGCCCGACGATCACCACGATGTCCCGGCTCGCGCGGCAGCACCACTGCTACGTCGTCTGCCCCATCTACCGCCTGGCCGAGGGCAAGCGGCTCAACTCCTCCGTGCTGATCGACCGCGCGGGCGCCGTGGCCGGCGTGTACGACAAGGTCTTCCCGTACTGGAACGAGTTCGAGATGCAGCCGCCCGCGCTGCCGGGACAGCAGGACGAGGCGGTCTTCGACACGGACTTCGGCAAGCTCGGCCTCGCGATCTGCTACGACGCGAAGTTCCCCGAGGTCTTCCAGCGCCTGCGCGACAGGGGCGCCGAGCTCGTCGCCTGGGCCAGCGCCTACTCGGGCTTCACGGAGCTGCAGGCGTTCGCGCTGCTGCACCACTACCCGATCTTCACGAGTACCCAGACGGGCGACGTGATCGCCTGGGACCTGACGGGCGCGCTGCTGCTGGACGAGAAGGCCGGGGGCGACGTCACGGTGTCACGCTTCACGCTCGACCTGGACCGGATGATCTACCACTACAACTTCAACCTGGAGAAGCGCGACCGGCTGCTGCGCGAGCACGCCACGGACGTGCGCGTGGCGGTCGACCTGCCGCGCGAGGAGTGGTTCGTGCTCGAGGCGAGGCGGCCGGGCGTCTCCGCGCGGCAGCTCGCGCGCGAGTACGGGCTCGAGGAGCTGCGCGCCTACAAGGACCGCAGCCGCGTCGGCATCGACCGGCTCCGCGGCTTCTCGTTCAGCCAGCGCTACGGGGGCTACCCCGGACAGGCGCCGGGCGAGCCGCGGCCCGCGGGGGCCGTGACGCCGTGACTCGGCCCGCCGGTGTTCGCGTGCCGGTCCTGTGCGGCGTGCTGCTCGGCGCCCTGGCGGCCCCGGCGCTCGCCGGCGACGACGCGATCCGCCTGCCCTCGACGGACGCGCACTTCGGACCGGTCAAGGACTACGTCGAGGCGGTGCCGGATTCGGACTACCGCCACGCGCCGGCCGCGGCGGTGGAGGCGTTCAAGGACATCAAGTACGGGGTGCGCCTCCACTGGGGCCTCTACTCCGCCGCCTTCGAGGGCGGCGAGTCCTGGCCGTTCCTGGACCTGCCGTTCGAGCGCAAGCAGGCGTACCAGCAGGCCTACAAGGCCTGGAACCCCCGCGGCTTCGACGCCGAGGCCTGGATGCGCCTCTTCAAGGACAACGGCCTGCGCCTGTTCGCGTTCACGTCCAAGCACCACGACGGCTTCTCGATGTTCGACACGCGCACGCGCGTCCGGCGCCGGGTCGACTGGGCGGCCGCGGGCGGCCCGCGCCTCGAGGAGTGCGACCTCGGCTACAGCATCATGGAGACGCCGTTCGGCCGCGACGTCGTGCGCGAGCTGTGCGACGCCGCGCACCGGCACGACGTGAAGGTCGACCTGTATTTCTCGCACCCCGACTGGTACGACGCGGACTTCCGGCCCTACGGCTTCTCGCCGGTCACGACGGCGGGCGCCACGGAGCACCCGGAGCTCTACGGCCGCGCCTCCGTGACGCAGCGCGCCCGCGACTTCTTCTTCACCGCCCCGGAGCCCACGGCGGAGGAAGAAGCCCGGATGATGGCCCGCCACCGCGCGCAGCTCGTCGAGCTGCTGACCCGCTACGGCCGGATCGACATGCTCTGCCTCGACATGTGGCTCGGCGCGCGCGTCTGGCCGCAGCTGCGCGAGACGATCCAGACGATCCGCCGCCTCCAGCCGGACGTGATGCTGCGCGCCAGGGGCATCGGCAACTACGGCGACTACTACACGCCCGAGGGCTTCGTGCCCGGCAGCCGCGAGAACACGGCCATGCCGTGGTTCGTGATCTACCCGCTCGGCCGCTCGTTCTCGTACGAGCCGGATCCCGCGCGACACAAGGGAGGCGCGTGGATCGTCCGCAACCTCGTGGACGCCGTGGCCAAGGGCGGCGCGTTCATGGTGGGCATCGGGCCCGACGCCGACGGCCGCTTCCACCCCACGGCGATCGCGAACCTGCAGGAGGCCGGCGCCTGGCTGCGCGTCAACGGCGAGGCGATCTACGCCACCCGTGCCCGGGACGGGGAGCTGTGGCGGGAGGGCGACGCCGTCCGCTTCACCCGGAGCAAGGACGGCCGCTTCGTCTACGCGATCGCCCTCGCCTGGCCGGGCCGCAGGCTGAGGCTCGAGAGCGTCCAGCCGGCGCCCGGGGCCACCGTGACGCTGCTCGGCCGAACGGAGCCCCTGGCCTGGACGAGCGCGGGACGGGGGATGTCGGTCGAGGTGCCGGAGGCGCTCGAGGACCCGGCCCGCCGACCCTGCGCCACGGCCTGGGTGTTCCGGATCCCGACCGCGCGATGAAGCCGCCGGCGCCCTCGCCCCTGCGCTGGGCGATGATCGGCTTCGCGTTCGCCGCCACCACGCTGAACTACGTCCAGCGCCTCTCGTTCACCTACCTCTCGGCCCACCCCGACCTGCGCGGGATGTTCGACGACGCGGCCTTCGGCACGCTCGGCACGCTCTTCTTCCTGGCCTACACCCTGTCGAACGGCGTCTCCGGCTTCGCGATCGACCGCCTCGGGACACGCGTCGGCTACGCGCTGTGCATGGCGTTCTGGACGACGGCGGCGCTCCTGCACGCGCTCGCCCGCGCGCCGCTGCACTTCGGCGTGCTGCGCTTCCTGCTCGGCATCGGCGAGGCCGGCAACTGGCCCGCGGCGGTCAAGCTGACGGCCGAGTGGTTCCCGGCGCACGAGCGCTCCACGGCCTCGGGCATCTTCAACAGCGGCGCGGCGCTCGGCTCCGTGATCGCCCCGCCGCTCGTGGCCTGGCTCGGGCTGCGCTTCGGCTGGCGCGCCGCCTTCCTGGCCGTCGGCGCGCTCGGCTACCTGTGGCTCGTCGCCTTCTGGCTCTTCTACTACACGCCGCCGCAGGCGGCGCGCCTGAACGAGGGCCCGCCCGTGCCCGCGCGGCGCCTCGTCACCCACCGCTTCGTGGCCTGGTTCACGGCCTCGAAGTTCTTCATGGACTCGATCTGGTACTTCGTCACCTTCTGGATCGGCCGCTACCTCGCCGACGTGTACGGCTGGGACCTGGCGCGCATCGGTCTCTACGCGATGGCCCCGTTCATCGTCGCCGACCTGGGCAACGTGCTCGGCGGCCTGTTCACCCAGCTCGTGATCCGCCGCGGCCTCCCCGTCGCCCGGGCGCGCAAGCTGGCCGTGTCGGTGTTCGCGCTGACGATGGCCGGGGCGCTGCTCTCGGGCCCCTGGCTGATCAGCGGCCCCCGCTCGGCGCTCGCCGTGCTCGCGGTGACCGGCTTCGGCTGGGCCGCCTACACCGCGAACACGCTCGCCTTCCCGGCGGACGTCGTCCCGCAGCGCGCGACGGCCACGGTCTGGGGCCTCGCCAGCGTGGGCGCCGGCCTCGGCGGCGCGTTCTTCCAGCAGCTGTCCGGCCGCGCGATCGCCCACCTGCGCGCGACGATCGGCGTGGCCGGCGCCTACCATGCGGTCTTCGTCGGCTACGGCCTCGTGGCCCTCGTCGGCCTCGCGATCGTCCTCGTCCCCATGGGGCCGCTCGTGCGGGACGAGGCGCTGCAGTAGCGAGCCGGTTTGTCGTAGGATCGGCATGCCATGCGCCGGCTGCTGGCCCGCGCCCCCCTGCTCCTCGGCCGTCGATGGCCGCCCGCCGCCGCCATCCTGCTCGCGCTCGTCCTCGTCTCGCCCGCCCTCGGCGTGGGGCCCGTCGGCGACGACTACATGCACCTGGCGCGCGTCGACCCGCGGCTGCGCGTGCCGGGCTTCGCCTACGCCCCGCTCGACCTG
>JBGASI010000166.1:0-8724 GCA_044229815.1 Vicinamibacteria bacterium
GCGAGGCGGCGCGGCGCTTCGGCTGCGCGGAGGCGGCGATCCTCGCGGCCCTCGTTGCGCTTCTCGGCGCCGGCCGCCTGCTCGAGGGCGAGTTCCGCCCGGGTGGCACGGGCCGCGAGTGGTGCGCGCCCGAGGTCCTGGCGACGCTGCGGCGGCGCTCGCTCGCGAGCCTGCGCAGGCAGGTCGAGCCCGCGGAGCCGCACGCCCTCGCGCGGCTGCTCGTGGACTGGCAGGGCCTCGCTCCGGCCCGCGGGGCGGCGCCGGCCCTCGCCCGCCGCGGGCCGGACGCGCTCCTCGACGTGGTCGAGCAGCTGCAGGGAGCGGCCGTGCCGGCGTCGATCCTCGAGCGGGCCGTGCTGCCGGCGCGGATCCCCGGCTACCGGCCCGAGGACCTCGACACGCTCTGCGCGGCGGGGGAGGTGGTCTGGGTGGGCCTCGGGCCGCTCGGCGACCGGGACGGCCGGATCGCGCTCTTCCTCGCCGACGACCTGCCGTTGCTCCTGCCGGTGCGGCCCGAGCCCCGCGCGGGGGCGCTTCACGGCGCGCTGCGCGAGTGGCTCACCGGCCACGGCGCTTCCTTCTTCGGCGACCTCCACGAGGCGGCCGGCGGCGGGCTCGCGGCGCCGGTGCTCGAGGCGTTGTGGGACCTGGCCTGGGCCGGCGAGGTCACGAACGACACGCCGGGAGCGCTGCGCGCGTTTCTCTCCTCGCGGGCCGCGCGGGCCGAGCGCCGGCGCGGGCCCGCCTTCCGCTCGCGCCGCCAGCTGCCCCCGGCTGCGGTCGGGCGCTGGAGCCTGCTGCCCCTGCCCCGGCGCGCCCCGAGCCCCACCGAGCGCGCCAAGGCGCTGGCCGAGCAGCTCCTGGCGCGCCACGGCGTCCTGACCCGCGACGCCGTCGCCTTCGAGGGCGTCGCGGGCGGCTTTCCGGCGGTGTACCCGGTGCTGCGGGCCCTCGAGGAGGCCGGCCGCGTGCGCCGCGGCTACTTCGTCGCGGGCCTGGGCGGGCTGCAGTTCGCCGAGCCCGGGGCGCTCGACCGTCTGCGGGCGCTTCGCGAGGCCGACCCCGACGAGCCGGTCGCCCTGGTGCTGGCCGCCGCGGACCCCGCCTGCCCCTACGGCGCCGCCCTGCCCTGGCCCAGGACACAGGAGGCGCGGCTGGCGCGCGCGGCCGGGACGCACCTCGTGCTGGTCGACGGTTCGATCGCGGCCGTCCTCGGCCGCGGGGCGCGCGACGTCACGCCGCTGCTGCCGGCGGAGGAGCCGGCGCGCTCGCGCGTGGCCGCCGCGGCCGCCCGCGCGCTGTGGGACTGGGCCTCGCGCACCGGCCGCGCCCTAGGCTGGGCGGCCGACGGGTCGTCGCTCGCGTCCTCTGCGCTCGCGCCGTTCCTGGTCGAGGTGGGCTTCGTGCGCGCCGGCCCCGGCTTCCGCCTGCCGGGCACGCGGCCCGGCGTCCTCCCCGCCGAACCCGGCGCCGACGACGCGGAGGCGCTGGAGGACCCGGGAGACTGACGGCCGGCCCTACACTGGGTCATGCCCGAGGGGGACACGATCTGGCGGGCCGCGCGCACGCTCCACGCCGCCCTCGCCGGGCGCGTGGTGACCGGCTTCGCCTCCCGTCACGTCGTGGTGGCCTCGGCCGCCCGCCGGCTCGGGCTGGTCGGCCGCGCGATCGAGCGGGTCGAGGCCCGTGGCAAGCACCTGCTGTTCTTCTTCGACGGCGGCGCGGTACTCCACGCGCACCAGGGCCTGCGCGGGAGCTGGCGCCTGCAGCCGCCCGGCCCGGTGCGTGGCCGCGCCCTCGCGACGGCGGTGCTCGAGACTGCCGGGGTCGTGGCGGTGTGCCGCGGGGCTCCCGTCGTCGAGTGGCTGCCGCCGCGCGGTGCCGCGGCGCACCCGGCCCTCTCGCGGCTCGGGCCGGATCTGCTCGCGGCGGACTTCGACGCCCTCGCCGCGCGCGAGCGCCTGCGCGCTCGCAACGCCCTTCACTCGATCGGCGAGGCGTTGCTCGACCAGGTGGCGCTCGCCGGCATCGGGAACGTCTACAAGTCGGAGGTCCTGTTCCTGTGCGGCGTCGCGCCCACGGCCCGCGTCGCCGCGCTCGACGACGCGACGCTCGAGCGGCTGATCGACACCGCGCGGCAGCTGCTGCGGCGCAACCTCGGCCCCGGGCCCCGGCGCACGACCTCAGGCCTCTCGCGCGAGGCGCTGCACGTGTACGGCCGCGCGCGCAGGCCGTGCCCTCGCTGCGGGACCCTCGTCGAGCGCATCGTGCAGGGCGAGCAGGTGCGCTCGACGTACTTCTGCCCCCGCTGCCAGGCCTAGGCGGGGCGGCCGCGGCTCAGGCCCGGACGAGCGAGGCGCCCCAGGTCATGCCCGCGCCGAAGGCGACCAGCAGCACGAGGTCGCCCGCCTGCAGCCGGCCGTCGCGGACGCACTCGTCCCACAGCAGCGGGATCGTGGCGGCGGTGGTGTTGCCGTACTTGTGGATGTTGTGCGCCACCTGGTCGTCGCGCAGGCCCAGCGCCTTCGCGCAGTACTCGTTGATGCGCTTGTTGGCCTGGTGCATCAGCACGAGCTTGAGCTGCTCCGGCCGCAGGCCGTGCTTGCCCAGCAGCGAGCGCGCGACCTCGACCATGCTGGAGGTCGCCATCTTGAAGACGAAGCGTCCGTCCATCACCGGGATGTGGTCGCCGCGCCGGAACTGCTCGGGATCGGTGTAGGGCCGGTACCTCGAGCCTGTGCCCGGCACGTAGAGCTTGTCGTAGTCGGCCCCGCTGCCGTGCAGCTCGTGGTCGACCACGCCGCGCTCCCCGTCCTCGGCCGCGCGCAGCACGACGGCCGAGCCGGCGTCGCCGAAGAGCACGACCAGGTGGCGGAAGCGCGAGTTCCAGTCCCACTCCTCCCGGGTCGGCGGCACCTCGGACTCGCCGAGCGCGTAGGCGAAGTTCTGGCTGGTCCAGGGCATGAAGCCGATGTGGACCTCGGCCCCGACCAGCAGCACCGTGCGCGCGAGGCCCGCTCGGATCTGCGCGTCCGCGAGCTGCAACCCGTAGAGGAAGCCGGAGCACTGCTGGCGGATGTCGTAGCAGGGCACCGGCCGCAGCCCGAGCTTGTGCTGCAGGAGGGTGCCGCAGCCGGGGAAGTAGTGGTCGGGGGTCATCGTGGCGAACACCACCATGTCCACCTCTTCCCGCGCGACCCCCGCGGCGGCGAGCGCCTTGGTGGCGGCGGCCGCGCCGAGGTCCGAGGTCGCGATCTCGGGTGTGGCGAAGTAACGCTGCTCGACCCCGCTGCGCTCCTTGATCCACTCGTCGTTCGTGTCCATGATCCGGGCCATCTGCCCGTTCGTGACCCGCGTCGGCGCGATCTCGCTGCCGCTGCCGATGATGACCGCACGCGTCATGTGCCCCCCCCGCCGGCCGGCGCGCGTCACCTCCCGCCCGTCGCGGCGCCGCTAGGATACCCTCCCGGCCCTGGCGGCGCAGGGGGCCCCTTGCCCCGGGCCGGGCGGCGTGCAGAATGGGAAGAAGCCCGATGCTGACCGACGTCGCCACCACGCCGATCGCCGACACCCTGCGCCGCCTGTCCGCCGAGCGCCGCAGCGGCGACCTGCAGCTGCGCTCCGGCCGCGTGATGAAGATCGCCTTCCTCGACCACGGCCGCGTCGTGTTCGCCGCGAGCAACCTCAAGCGCGACAGGCTCGGCGAGGCGTTGGTGGCCGACGGGCGCATCAGCGAGGAGGACTTCCACCGCGTCTCTTCCCTGATGCGCGCCGACCGCGGCCGCCGCTTCGGCGAGGCGCTGGTGCAGGCGGGCGTCATGGACCGCTACGAGGTCGGCACCGCCGTGGCGCGCCAGGTCAGGCGCACCGCGCTCTCCCTGTTCGAGATGGCGGACGGCGCGGCGGCGTTCGAGGAGCGCTCCTGCACCATCCCGCTCGAGTACATGGTGAGCCTCTCGGTGCACCGGCTGCTCTACGACGGCATCCGCCAGATGAAGAGCCAGGAGCTGGTGCTGAAGGGCCTCGGTAACCTCGACCGGGGCGTCGTGCTGGCCGAGGTGCCGCCCTTCCCCTACGAGCCGCGCAGCCGCTCGAGCGAGGAGCTCGAGATCCTCGAGCTCGCGCAGCGACGCGTGACCGTCCGCCGGCTGGCCTGGGCCGCGGGCGGGCTCACGCTGCCGCGCCTGCGCGCGGCCTACGCGCTGATCGGCGCCGGCATCCTGCGCGACGCCGACGACCTCGGCGGGCTGCAGCCGGTGGTGCAGACCGAGACGGGCATGTTCCTGCTCTCCGCGCTGCACAGCCGGCCCGACCCCTCGCTGCGCGAGGCCATCAAGCGCGAGGTCCAGCAGGAGCTGGCGCACTCCGCCCGGCTCGACCGCGACGGCTGGCTCAAGCTCGCCCGCACGGCGCCGAGGGCCGAGCTCGTGCGCGCGCTCGAGGAGAAGATGGAGCGCTACCACGCGCTGCGCGAGGGGGTCGGGGAGGACGACCCCGTGCGCACCGACATCGACGTGGTCCTCGGCCGCGCGGCGTCGGCGCTGCGCGTCGCGCGCCAGGCCCCGGGCTCCGCCGACGTCGACGCCGTGCTCGCGCGCCACGCCGCCGCCGCCGCCGCCGCGCTGCGCGAGTCGAGCGCTCCCTCCCCGCCGCCTCCACCCCCGGCCCGGGCCGCCGCGCTCGCTTCCGCCGCGCCCAGCGGGACCATCCCGCCGCTCGCGCCGGTCCCGCAGCCGCGGCGTCCGGAGACGACGGCCCCGGCCTTCCCGGCACCGCGGCCGGTCGACCAGACCCAGGCCCCGCTGCCCGGGCCCGAGGACTCCCAGCCCGTCGAGCCGGGCAGCAGCGCCTTCGAGGGCCAGGCCCAGATCGAGCACCTGCTGATGGAAGGCGAGGTCCGCATGACCGTCGCCGACTACGCCAACGCGGTCAAGGTGTACGAGAAGCTGGTCCGGGTCGCCCCGCGCGTCGCGGCCTTCCACCTGCGCTTCGCGATCGCGATGGCCTGCTACCCGCGCACCGCCAAGCTGGCCGAGCGCGAGTTCTACGAGGCGGCCCGCCTCGAGCCCGAGAACGCCGAGGTCCACTACCAGTGGGGCCTCTACTACAAGGTGATGAAGATCCGCAGCCGCGCGGTCGCCGAGATGCGCAACGCCGTGCGCCTCAACCCCCGCCACAAGGGCGCCCGCGCCGAGCTCGAGAACCTCTCCCCCAAGGACTCCGCGCTGAGCTCGCTCAAGAAGCTGTTCCGCTAGGCGCGGGCCGGGCCTCGCCCCGGGCGCTCACCAGGCGCGGGCGGCGAACTCGTACAGGAACGCGACCGACAGCAGCACGAGAGCCAGCTGCGCCTCGTGAGGCGCCCGCTGCTTCGCCCCGCGCCACAGCCAGGCGGCCGCCAGCAGCGGAGGCAGCAGCGCCAGTACCACGGCGCTGGCGCCGGCGAAGCCGAGGCAGCCCTGCCAGGCGCTGAGGGGCGAGGAGCCGAAGACGCCGCCGAAGAGGATGTACAGGTGCAGCACGTACACGAGCAGCGTCTCGTGCCCGAGCAGCGCGAGCGCGCCCACGCCCGGCAGCGAGGCGGCCGCGGCCGCCTCGACCGCCCGCAGGATCAGCAGCAGGCCGCCCAGGCGCAGGAAGGCGTAGGCCGGCGAGGGCCCCCAGAACTCGACCCGCCCGGACAGCGCCCAGGCCAGGAGCGCGCCGAGCGCGACGAACCCGAGGCCCCAGGCGAGAGTGCGGCCGCCGCGTCGCCCCGGCTCGGCGTGGCCGAGCGAGCTCCCCGCGAGCGTCCCCCCGAGCACGAAGGCCGAGAACGGAAAGACGGGGAAGCGCGAGCCCGTCCGCGTGTCGAGGTAGGAGGCGAGCCCCTCGGGCAGGCCGGCGCTCAGGCCAGAGGCCCAGACCCACGGCGTCGCCACCACGACCACGAGCGCGAGAGCCGCGGCCCAGCGCGTCCAGTGCCGCCCGGCGAGCCACTGCAGCGCGAGCACGACCAGCTGGGTGAACGCGATCACCTGCAGCGCGTCGCAGGCGAGCAGGGCTGCGCGCTCGGCCGCGGAGGCCTCCGCCAGCGTCTTCCATAGCGAAGCGTAGGGCAGGTGCAGGAAGTAGCCGACGCCCAGCACGAACACGAGCCGCCGCGCCCGGCGCGCGCTGGCCCGCAGCGAGAGCGGGGCGCGCGGCAGGCCCGCCACGAAGCCCGAGGCGAAGAGGAAGCCGGGCGCGGTCGAGCCGTGGAACATCTGCTGGAAGACGTACCAGGGGGCCGCCAGCGCCTCGCGCGTGAGCAGGGCGTCCATCACGTGGCCCTGCACCATTACCAGCGCCATCAGGCCGCGGAAGGCGTCGATGTAGGTCTCGCGCTGCCGCACCGCGGCTCAGATCCAGCTCGGGAACCAGGTCCACAGGCCTCCGCCCCCGGGGAAGCGGAAGGACCAGAGCCAGTTCGGCACCGGCAGCGCCGTCAGGAACGGAAGGAAGAGCACGAACAGGGCCAGCACCAGGAACACGTAGCCCCGCGCCAGCCGGCGCCATGGCCCGTCCCAGGCGCGGTCGAGCAACGCCCCCCCCGCCAGGCAGGCGTACGGGATCGCCTCGAAGAGGTAGTGGCTGAAGTTGAGCGTGCGCGGCGAGAGGCCCCAGGGCAGGTACAGCAGGAAGAAGCCCGCGCCGGCGAAGACGAGCCGCGGCTCGCGGCGGCGGATCCCCGTCCCGAGGGCCCAGCCCGAGACGGGCAGCGAGGCCCACCACAGGGCCGGGTTGCCGATCGCCACGATCCCGCGCACGGTCGTCGGGCCCGACCACCAGAAGTACCAGGTCGGCCGGTAGAGGAAGGGCCAGGTCCACCAGGGGCTGAAGTAACTGTGGGTGGCGCGCAGGTTCGCGTGGTAGTCCCAGATGTCGCGCTGCGTGTGCACCACCTCCTTCACGCGGCCCCACCAGGCCGCCGCCGTCTGCGGCTCGGCCTGCGCCATCCACGGCACGTAGCTGAGCAGGTAGACGAGCACCGGCAGCACGCCGAAGGCGAGAGCGCACAGGGCGGCCTCGCGCCACAGCGGTCCCGACTCGCCGCCGTCGGGACCGCGCGGCTGTCGCCGCGCGTGGGCGCGCAGGGCGAGGAAGACGAGGCCCAGGAAGCCCCAGGCCCACAGGCTCGTCCAGCGCGTCGACAGCGCGAGGCCGAGCGCGAGACCCGCCGCGGCCATCGCCCCGGCCCCCAGCCGCCGCGGGGTGGCCGCGCGCAGCAGCCACAGCGCCGAGAGCAACTGGAAGAGCACCGCGAAGACGTTCGTCATCGCGACGCGGCTCTGGACCAGGAAGACCCCGTCGAGCAGCAGCAGCACCGTCGCGAGCTGCGCCGCCCGTTCGCGCGCGAGCACGCGGCGCGCGAGCAGCAGGAAGACGCCGGCGAGCGCCGTGCCCGCGAGCGCGGGCGCGAGCCGCCAGGCCCAGGGGTGGTAGCCGAACAACCAGACGCCGATCGCGATCAGCAGCTTGGCCGTCGGCGGGTGCACCCACTCGGTGGGCGGCTGGCCGTTCAGGTACTGCAGCGCGGTCTTGGCGTGGTAGACCTCGTCGAAGTACTCCTCGGCCGGATAGGCGAGGCCCGGCAGCCGGAAGAGCGCGGCCACCAGCAGCACGAAGAGAAGGACGCCCGTCGCGCGCGAGTCCGGCCGCGCCCCTTCGCTCTCGTCCATGGCGCTCAGGGGTTCACGAGCTCGCGCGTGCCGGGCGCCCCGATCTGTCGCGCGACCGTGGACTGCGCGAGCATGGCCCAGTTCGAGGCCCCGATGCGCAGGTAGATCTCGACCCGCGGGTCGCGGAAGCCGGGCGAGCGCAGGATGTCCTCGGGGTCCGCGGGCGAGTGGTAGCGGCCGGCCGAGCGGATCGTGACGACGGCTTCCTGGCCCGGCTCGAGCGGCCTCTTCCAGCTGCTCACCTGCTCCTGGATCGAGCCCCAGGTCTCGTCCTGGTCCGGGGCGGGAAAGCGCGCCCGCGCGTCGATCGAGCCGAGCGGCTCGCTGCCGGTGTTGCGCAGGCGGAAGCGCACGGCCGGGGCGACGAAGTTCTGTCCCTGCTGCGGCGAGTCCACGATCCAGTAGGTCTCGACGGCGGACACCGCGAGCAGCTTCGCCGGGTCCTGGGCGCGGCAACCGCCGAGGGCTGCGGCGAGGAGCGCGGCGGCTAGCGCGGCCGGTCGCGGTTGGCGCATGGCCTCGATTCTAGCGCGCCGCGCCGTCGTCGCCGCTCGCGTCGATCGGCAGCGTCAGCCGGAAGCGCGCGCCGTGCAGCGGCGGCGGCTGGTCGGGCAGCAGCTCCAGCCGGCCGCCGTGGTCCTCGACGAAGCGGCGCGCCACCGCGAGCCCCAGGCCCGTGCCGTGCTTCTTGCCGAGCGTCACGAACGGCTCGAACACACGCTCGCGGATCTCCGGTGGCACGCCCGGCCCCTCGTCGGCCAGCTCGACCAGCAGCCACTCGGGCGGGCCCTCGTCCTGCGCCGGCGCCACCCGCGCCGACAGCGTGAGCAGTCCGGCGCCGCCCATCGCCTGGCGCGCGTTGCCGGCGATGTTCGAGACCGCGCGGCGCAGCTTGTCGACGTCGAGCGCCGCCCGCTGCCCGGCCGGCACGCGGATGTCGCGCACCACCGTCAGCCCCGGCAGCTCCTGCTCGATCGTGGCGGCGACCTCCTCGAGCAGCACCCCGACCGAGACCGGGCGCAGCACC
>JBGASI010000167.1:0-8662 GCA_044229815.1 Vicinamibacteria bacterium
AGGCGTCGACCGCGTAGAGCGCGCCGAAGACGAAGCGCCTGCCCTCGGCCACCGCGCGCGCCACGCGCTGGCTCGTGAGGCGGTCGACGTACGACCAGTCCTCCGCCAGGAAGCCCCGCAGCGACCCCAGGGGCTTGGCCCAGCGCGTCAGGTTGCGTCCGCGCGCGACGCCGCGCGTCAGGGAGCTCCCCGCGCACGCGTGGTCCGGGACGAGCTCGTACACCGTGCGGATCCCGGGCGCGAGGTCCGTCGCATAGCGCCTGGACCCGAGCCCCATGTAGCTGCGGAAGCGGTCGCGCGAGAGCGCACGAGCCCTGTATTCGTGCGGGTCGAGCCAGCGGATGCCCGGCACGTTGCAGGGTCCGGGGAAGCGTCCTGTCAGGAAGGGCAGGTGGGCCGGGCCCGTGGTCGAGGGTAGGACGCTGGCGGCGACGCGGACACTGCCGCCCTGCGGGCCGATGAGGTGGGCCGAGAGCGCCGGCACCCGCCCCGCTTCGTGCAGACGCTGCAGTACGTCGGGGCGCACGCCGTCGGCGAGGAGCAGTACGACCTGGGCGACGGCCATGGGCGCGGGCAGGCTACCACGGCGCCGCGGCGGTGGCGGGCCAGTGGATCGCGTAGAGTCGCACCGTGAAGCGGTCGATGCGGTAGGCGGCCAGCTCGCCGTCGGCCCGTACCAGGCCCGGGTAGAAGTGGTCCAGTGCGGCGCGCTCCTCCGGCCGGTCGTCGCTGAGCAGCAGGTGGCTGGGCGCCATCTGCCGCAGCCGCTGCTCGCGCAGGTTCAGGTCGGGTCCCAGCCTCACGCAGCGCAGCGGCGTGCCGAGGGCAAGGGCGGGCGCCCACGAGCCGGCCACGAAGGCCCCGGACGGCAGCCGCCGCGAGAGGTCCGCCCGCGCGGCCTCCATCTGGAAGGAGGGAGCGAGAAGCCAGGCGGCCACGGGCAGGAGACCGCTGAGAACGGCGGCGGCCCCGAGCGCCATCGCGGCGCGGCGCAGACGAGACCCCGGCGCGCGCCACATCAGCACCGCCAGAAGCAGCAGGGCGACGAGCCCCGCGAGCGGCAGAAGGCGAGCGCCTCCCTTGGCGTCGAGCGACGGCAGCACCACGGCGTAGCCAAGGTTGGAGACGGCCAGGAGCAGCAGCGCCACGGTCACTGCCCGGGAGGGCACGCCATCCGCGCGAGGGGCCAGGCCGCGCGGGTCGGCGGACAGGACGGCCTGTGCGGCGAGCATGGCCAGGGGCGGCAGGAGGATCACCGCGTAGCGCACCCGGTCGGCGGAGCCCTCCACCAGCGCCAACCCGAGCAGGCCCACGAGGAGCCAGGCCGCGGCGACCACGGGAAGGCGCGCCGCCGGGGCGTGCCCGTCGAGCAGGGGCCGCAGCGCCCGTGCCGCGCCCCAGAGGCCGAGGGCGAAGAGAAAAGGCTCCCGGGCCGCGAACTGCTGAGCGAGCAGGTTGCGAGCGATCTCCCACGGCGCGGCGAGGCCCTCCCGGCGTGCGAGCGGCAGCAGTGCCGCGGCAAGGAAGGGCGCGAGCCAGAGGACGACGTAGAGGGCGAGGGCCAGGGCGGCCGCCACGGCGAGGGTCCGCCGCACGAGGCGCCGTCGCCGCGCCGGGTCGGGGCCGGTGGCGGGGAGCGTGCGCGCGGCGGCGAGTGCCGCCACGCCGACCGCGGCGCCGGCGGCCGGCAGGAGCGCCGAGGGCTTGACGAAGAAGGCGCCGAGGGCGACGAGGGTGGAAGCGAGTGCGGCCGCGGGCCCGACGCGGGGCCTGCAGAGCAGCCAGGCCAGCGCCGTGGCTCCCAGCAGCAGCAGGTTCTCGAGGAAGACCATCCGGCCGTACACGGTGGCGACGGCGCTCGCCGTCAGGAACAGCGTCGTCAGCAGCGCCACGGTCGCGCCCAGCTCGCGCCGCACGGCCAGTGCCCACAGCAGGAGAGAGAGCAGGCTTGCGCCGACGTGGATCTCGCGGGCCACCCCCACGTCGACACGCTGGCGCAGGGCGAACCAGGCCGCGTGCAGCCGCACGGCCACCGGGCTCCACTTGAGCCAGATCGTGTAACGGTCGGCGGGGTGCGCGAGCCAGGAGCCGAAGAGCACGCGGTTGCGCGCGTGGTAGGTCTTGAAGCCCTCGTCCGTATACTCGGCCAGGCTTCCCCGGACGAACCCGGAAGGCGGGTCTGCCGTCGGATGCACGCAGCGCAGGAGCGCGGCCACGAGCAGGAGGGCCACGAGCGCCGCGCCGAAAGTGCGGAGGCTCACGCTTCCCGGCCCGCGCGATGCCTCACCCGAGCAGCTCCTCGATGGCCGACACGAGCGGCCCCCAGCCGAAGCGGGCGCGGGCCTCGCGGATCGCCGCCCCGAAGTCCAGCCGCTCGCGGTCGCGGCAGAAGCGGTCGATGGCCGCAGCGATCGCCGCCGGGTCCTCAGGCGGCACCACGTAGCCGGTGACGCCGTTGGCCACGTCCTCCGCGAGGCCCCCGACGTCGGTCAGCACCACGGGGCAGCCGAACTGCAGGGCCAGCTTCGACACCCCGCTCTGACTGGCGCTGCGGTACGGCTGCACGCACAGGTCTGCTGCCGCGAAGAGGCGGGACCCCTCGCCCCCGTCCACGTAGCGGTCGAGGAAGCAGACCCGGTCGGCGACGCCGAGGCGGTCGACGAGCCGGTCGTAGCGCTCCCGCGCGTCGTAGAACTCGCCCGCAACGAGCAGGCGCAGGCGCTGCCGGCCCTGGATCAGGGGCAGGGCCCGCAGCAGCACGTCGAGGCCCTTGTAGCGACGGACGAGGCCGAAGACGAGGAGCACCCGTTCGTCGTCCAGGCCCAGCGCCGCGCGTGCCTCCACCCGGGACGGTGGCGGTGGAAACACGTCGACGATCGGATGGGCGACGCGTCGCAGGGGCAGGTCGGGCGCGAGCGACCGCACCTCGTCGGCGACGCTCTCCGAGAGCGTCACCGCGCCGTCCACTCCACCCAGGAGGCGACGGCTCAGCACGCGATCGAGGGGTCCCGGCTCGTGAGGGTGGAGGTTGTGGCAGAGAAGGACGACCCTCACGTTCGCCGCCTTCCGCAGGGCGCGGGCGAAGCTGAGGTAAGCCGGGCCGAAGAAGGGCGACCAGTGCATGAGCACTGCGCCGCCCGGGCGCCAGGCCGCGGCCGTCCGCGCGGCGCGCCTCCACGTCCAGGGCGCCAGCGCATCGAGGAGGGCCGGCACGGGCGGCGCGACGTCCACCCACTCGCCCGGCTCGGTCTGGCTGCGGCCGGGAAAGAGGAGGGAGGGATACTGGCGCGAGAAGGAGACGCGGCGCACCTCGTGCCGTTCCGCGAGGGCCCGGGCCAGGCGCTCGTTGAAGTGCGCGATGCCGCCCCGTAGCGGGTGGGCGGGCCCCACCAGGACGAGTGGCCCCACCTCAGTCCGGCTCGAAGCCGGCCTCGCGTCGGACGCCGTAGACGTGGGCTCGCTTCTCCGAGGCGGCTCCCGCCGCGATCATCTCGCCGATCAGGCCGATCGACACGAGCTGCGCGCCCACGATCGTCAGCAGAACACCCGCAAGCAGCAGCGGACGGCTGCTCAGGTACTCGTTGTAGAGGATGCGACGCGCGCCGAGCCAGCCGGTGATGGAGGCGCCCACCGCGACGACCCCGAGCCCGACCCCCCCGAAGAGGTGCAGGGGCCGCAGCACGAAGCGGGTCAGGAACAGCACGGTGAGCAGGTCCATGGCTCCCGCCAGGAAGCGAGACGAGCCGAACTTGCTCCGACCGTGGCGGCGGGGGGAGTGCCTGACCTCCACCTCGGCGAGGCGAAAGCCCTCCCTGGCGGCGAGCACCGGCAGGAAGCGGTGCAGCTGCCCGTAGAGCGAGATGGTGTCGGTGACCTCCCGTCGGTAGGCCTTGAGGCCGCAGTTGATGTCGTGGAGCCGGACGCCGGTCAGGGCGGCGGTCACCCCGTTGAAGAGGCGCGACGCGAGCCGCCGCGTGAGCGGGTCCTTGCGCTCCCGTTTCCAGCCGGAGACGAGGTCGAAGCCCTCGTCGAGCTTCGCCAGCAGGCGCGGCAACTCCGCCGGGTCGTCCTGCAGGTCCGCGTCGAGGGTGACGATGAGGCGGCCGCGCGCCCGGGCGAAGCCGGCGGCGAGCGCCGGCGACTTGCCGTAGTTGCGCCGCAGCTGGAGCGCGCGCACCCGGGGGTCGCGCCCGGCGAGTTCGAGGAGGCGCTCGAAGGAGCCGTCCGTCGAGCCGTCGTCGACGAAGACCATCTCGGCCGGCCGCGCCACCGCCCCGAGCGCGGCGCTGAGTCGGGCATGCAGTTCTTCGAGGCCCGAGGCCTCGTTGTAGAGAGGGACGACGACGGACAACTCGGGGGCAGTCATCTCTCTCCTCCCTGGCTCAAGTCCGCACCCGGCGCCGGTAGACCGGCACGCCCTCGACCGAGGTCAGGCGCACGTAGTCGCGCGCGACGACCGCGGCGAGCGGCGGGAAGCGCTCCAACTCGAGTCCCTGCCAGCGGTCGAGTCCCGCAGCCGCCGCGTCGACGATCCAGTCCGGCCGCCTCCGCTCGATGTCGTCCAGCAGCATGGGCCAGGCCTCCGCCACCGCGCGGCGCTGCGTGTTGCCGGCGCCCGGCCGATCTTCAGCCGTGCCCCAGATCTTGCCGGAGAGGTGGTTGCAGAAGGGGAAGCGCGTGCCCATGTCACGCCGCGCGAAGTGGTAGATCTCAGGCGAGTTGCCCCAGACGAAGAGCGTGTCGCCCGGCGCCGCCGTGACATCGAGGAAGGCGCCCACCGTCCTGTAGACGCCGGCCTGCGCCGCCGTTTCCGGGCGGACGCGGGCGTCCAGGACTGCCGCTGCCCACGAGCCGACCGCGGGCAAGGCGACACCGAGCGCCGCGGCCAGGCGTAGGGCACGCGGGCGGCCCGCCCAGGCCGTCCCGCGAAGCGCCGTCGCAGCGAGCAGCGCGAGCGGCGGCAGGAGCTGGAGGTAGTAGTGCAGGAAGAACCGTCCGCCCGCGGCCACAGCCAGCGCCGAGGCGGCCAGCCATGACAAGAGGACGCGCCGGCGGGCCCCGGCTTGCGCTGCCGGTCCGGTTCGGGCCAGGCCGGCGACTGCCCCGGCGATGAGCACCGTGCAGGGAAGGGCCCAGGCGAGTGTGCTCCGGCCGGCGCGCGCGAGCGCTTCTTCCGCGCCGAGCGCCCCGGCGTAGCGCAGCGGGTAGGTCCAGGCCCAGAAGACGAGATCGTCGAGGCGCCCCGCCCGGCTGTACCACGCCACGATGGCCACCGGGAGGGCGGCGGCCGCGCCGAGCATGGCGGCCACACGCCGCGCGGCGACGGGCGTGCCGGCCTCGTGCGTGGCCAGGACGAGGACTGGCGCCAGCACGGCCGCGCCCTGGTACTTGTAGAGCGCGGCGAGGGAGACGAGGAGGCCGCCCGCCGCCCACAGGCCGGGCCGCGCCCGCGCGGGTTCGCGTGCCGCCGCTGCCGTCACGGCCAGCGCGGCTGCCGAGGGCAGCAGCATGAAGATCTCGGCGTTGGCCGCCAGGGTGTCCTGGGGCGGGCCGAACGACGAAAAGAGGACGAACGCCGCTCCGCTCGCGGCGCAGGCGTGGCTGTCCAGACCCAGCTGGCGCCCCGACCGCGCCACCAGTCCGCCGGTCGCCGCCACGACGAGGATGCTCAACGCGTGAACGGCGGGCAGGGCCGCCCGTCCGGCCGCCCCGAGCACGGCCGCGTAGGTCAGCGCGACCAGGGGGGGCTTGTGGTCCACGGCGCCCACGTAGAGGGTCTGCCCGCCGAGGAGCGCGTTGGCGAGCGCGGCGTAGGTGGCCTCGTCACCGTTCCAGAAGACCCGGGCGAAGACGGGCAGACGCAGCGCCAGCGCGAGGAGCAGGAGCAGGAGGAGCAGCCGGCGATCGCTCACGCGCGACTCGGGGTGGCTGCGCCCGCGACCTCCCAGCTGGCGACCAGCCGCGGCACCGCGGCCAGCGCCGCGCCGGCCAGTGCCCAGCCCGCCAGCACGTCCACCACCCAGTGGTAGCGCAGGTACACCGTCGCGAACCAGAGCAGCACCGTGAGCGGCACGTACAACGCGCAGACGAGCCCACCCACGCGAGTCAGGCGGCGCCAGCGCCAGGCGCAGGCGAGCGTCACCGTGCTGATGGCGGTGTGCAGGCTCGGGAAGCAGTCGCGGTTGATCGAGCGCAGGTCGTTCATCAAGGCCTCCGCCGTGTCGTAGACGTGGCCGTGGAGGATGACCGGGTCGGTGTAGGCGTCGCGCAGCCAGTGGATGGGGCCCACGGCGGGGACCAGGACGTACCCGAGGAAGCCCGCGTAGAAGCAGGCGATCACGAGCCGCATCAACTCGTGGAACTCGGCGCGGCGGCCCGCCGCGTAGAGCGCAGTCCCGAGGATGGTCGGGGTGAAGAAGTAGGAGGAGTAGGCGAAGGCGGCCACGTCCACCAGCCAGGGCCAGGCCCAGCGCTGCAGCCACAGCGTCGGCTGGACGCCGCCGAACAGCCACGCGTCAGCCGCCGCCAGAGGCGCGTCGAGCGTGTCCGGGTGGACCAGCCGGACCACGTCGTGCATGTTCTCGTACACGAGAAGGCAGAGGATCGCCGGCAGCCAGTCCGCGAGCACGCGGCGCACCGCGTCGCGGAGAGCGGGGCGCTCGCCCGACTCCCGGGCGCGACGGACCTCCTCGAGCGCGGCGAGGCCCGCGAGCACGGTCGCGGCGGCGAGCGGGGTCTTGGCGGTGAGCCTGTCGACCCGGAGCGCTCCCCCGTAGACGGCGTGGAGCGCCAGCAGCACCGCGAGGAAGACGCCGAGCAGGATCGTCTCCGGTCGGAGACGGCGAAGGTGTCGCAGCAGGATGTGCATCGCTCCGGGCCGGAGACTACCACGGCGGGAACGAGCGGCCGGCGGCCAGTCGGTGCGACCGCGCAGGCGGCAGGAATCGGATAGCCGGCTCGTCTGAAACGCACTACCGTGGCGCGCCATGTTCGACGCCTTTGCCGGCGCCAACGGCGCCACCGCCATCCTGCTCGTCGTCGGCCTGCTGGTGGCCTTCGGGTTCGAGTTCGTCAACGGTTTCCACGACACCGCCAACGCCGTCGCCACCGTCATCTACACGCGCTCGATGCGCCCGGGGGCGGCCGTCGCCTGGTCGGGCCTGTGGAACGCCCTCGGCGTGCTGCATGCGTCGACCACGGGCCTGGTCGTGGCGTTCTCGATCGTGCACCTGCTGCCCGTCGACCTGCTCGTGACCTCCGGCCGCGGCGCCGGGATCGCCATGGTGTTCTCGCTGCTCCTGGCCGCGGTGATCTGGAACCTCGGGACGTGGCTCTTCGGCCTGCCGGCCTCCAGCTCGCACGCCCTGATCGGCTCCGTCCTGGGCGTCGGCCTGGCCGCCTCCTGGGGCAGCCCGGGGGGCTTTGGCAGCGGCGTCAACTGGGACAAGGCCGGCCAGGTGCTCCTCACGCTGATCGTCAGCCCCTTCGTCGGCTTCGTGGCCGGCGCGATCCTGCTGCGCGTGGGGCGGCGGCTGTTCCGCAGGGCGGATCTGCACGAGCCCGCGCCGCCCGATCGCCGCCCGCCCGCGGGCGTCCGCGCCCTGCTCGTCGCCGCCTGCACCGGCGTCAGCTTCGCGCACGGCTCGAACGACGGGCAGAAGGGCATCGGCCTGATCATGCTGATCCTGATCGGCGTGCTGCCCGCGGGCTTCGCGGTCAACCTCCACGCGGGCCCCGAGGCCGTCACGGCCGCCGTGGCGGCGATCGCACGCCTGGATGGCGTGCTGACCCGGGAGCTGCCGGATGAAGCGAATCACGTCGAGGTCGGCGCGACCGCCGGGGAGGCTAACGCCGACTGGGCGCACATCCGCTTGACGCAGGCGGCGTTCTCGGGGCCCGTCGCGGATCTGCGGCGCGAGCTCGACACCCTGAAGCAGCGGCTCAGCGGATACGGGGACCTGCGCAATGTCCCGCAGGACGACCGCTGGGCGCTCCGCGTCGAGATCCTCCGCCTGCGGCAGGCCATCATCGACTTCGAGGCGCATCACGCCAAGACGTTGTCCGCCGACACCCGTCGCGACCTGCAGCGCGAGCGCAGGCACCTGACGAGCCTGACCGAGTACGCGCCGGGCTGGGTGCCCATCGGTGTGGCGCTGGCGCTCGGCCTCGGCACGATGATCGGCTGGAAACGCATCGTGGTCACCGTGGGCGAGAAGATCGGCGACACGCCGATGAGCTACGCGCAGGGGACCTCGGCGCAGCTGGTCACGGCGGGCACGATCCTGGCCGCGGACGTCGTCGGCGCGCCGGTCAGCACGACGCACATCCTCAGCTCGGCCGTCGCCGGCAGCATGGCGGCCGGCGGGTCGGGTCTGCAGGCGTCGACGCTCCGGAGCATCGCGCTGGCCTGGATCCTGACGCTGCCCGCCTGCCTGTTCCTCGGCGCCGCCCTGTTCGTCGTGTCTCGCGCGATCATCCGATAGGGCGCTCTCTCCAGGACGCGCTGGCGGGCTCCCCGTCGACCTGCGCGGCGGCGCCTTCCCGGGTGGTGGGCAGCCCAGGGAGTCACAGTGTGCAAAGCCCCGACGCCAGCGTCGCGTGGACGAGGCTCGGCAGCAGCTCGCTGCGCATCCGCGAGGTGTCGCCCCAGTACGAGACGCGG
>JBGASI010000168.1:0-8657 GCA_044229815.1 Vicinamibacteria bacterium
GTTCCCGGCCGCCGACCTGCGGCGCTCGGCCGATGCCACCGCCGCGGTGCTGCGCCGCGGCGGCGTCGAGCACGTCGAGGCGCTCGAGGTCCCGGGCGCGCCGCCCTACGTCTACGGCGACTGGCTGCGCGCGCCAGGCGCGCCGACCGTGCTCGTCTACGGCCACCACGACGTCGTGCCGCCGGGGCCGCTCGGCAAGTGGACGAGCCCTCCGTTCGAGCCGGTCGAGCGGCGCGGCCGGCTCTACGGCCGCGGCACAGCCGACGACAAGGGCGGCTTCCTGGCCTGGCTGGCCGGGTTCTCCGCCTACGCGGGCACGACGGCCGGCGCCCCGGTCAACCTGCGTTTCCTGATCGAGGGCGAGGAGGAGGTCGGCTCCGGGCACCTGCCGGCGTTGCTCGCGCGCCACCGGGCGAAGCTCGACGCCGACGTGGTGGTCCTCTCCGACACCGCGAACTTCGCGACCGGCGTGCCGGCGCTGACCTGGCAGCTGCGCGGCCTCGTGCAGGTGGACGTCGAGGTCGTCTGCCTCGACCGGCCGGTGCACAGCGGGGACTTCGGCGGCGCGGTGCCCGACCCGGTGCGCATCCTCTGCCGCCTGCTCGACGAGCTGCGCGCGGCGGACGGGTCGCTCGCCGTGCCGGGCCTGTATCGCCGCGTGGCGCGGCCGTCCGAGGCCGTGCGTCGCCGGCTGCGCCGCCTGCCGTTCTCCGAGCCGGCCTTCCGCCGCGGGGCGGGCATGCTGCCCGGCACCAGGCTCGAGCGGGAGCGCGGCGTCTCGGTCTACGAGCAGCTGTGGACACGACCCTCGCTGAGCGTGATCGCGATCGAGGCCCACCCGCTCGACGGCGCCGCCAACCAGGTCCTCGACTCGGCGCGGGCGCGGATCTCGCTGCGCACCGTGCCGCGGATGGACGCCCAGGAAGCGGGCGAGGCGCTCGTGCGCAAGCTCACCACGCGCCCGCCGGCCGGCGCCGAGGTGAAGGCGAGGATCGTGCGCTCGACACCGTGGTGGACGACCGAGCCGGAAGGACCCGCGTTCGACGCGGTCCTGCGCTCGCTCGAGAAGGGGTATGGCCGCAAGCCGGCGCTGATCGGCGCCGGCGGCTCGATCGGCTTCGTGAAGCCCTTCTCCGAGGCGCTGCCCGGCGTGCCGTGCCTGCTCACCGGCGTCGAGGATCCCGGCTGCGGGGCGCACTCTGAAGACGAGAGCCTCCACCTCGGCGACTGGAGGAAGGCCATGCGCTCGGCCGTGCACCTCTTCGCGGAGCTGGCCGAGATCGGGACCGCCGGGTTGAAGCGCAAGCGGCGCTGAGCCGTCCACGGCTTGCGGGCGCGGCCTCGTTCCGGCGATCGGGAGGGGGAACCGTGGAGCCGATCAAGCGGCGGACGTTCCTGGCGGGAGTTGCCGCGGGCACGGGGGCCGCCGCGCTGCGGCCGGCGGCGGCGCGGCCGAACCTCCGCCCCGGCCGCGGGCCGGGCGATCCTCGTTCGACCCCTTCGAGCGCGCTTCCCGTCACCCCATCGTGCGCGAGCGGCCGGCCGTCAACTTCTTCGAGGGCGCGCTGCTCGGCAACGGCGGCCTCGGCGTCGTCGTCACCATGCGGCCGGACGCCGTCGTGCTGCGCTTCGGCCACAACGACGTCTGGGACATCCGCGTGGCGGAGGAGCACGCAGACGAGGCTCGCCGCCCGCCGCACTGGAGGTCGCGCGCCGCTCGTTCCGCCAGCAGCGCAACGAAGGGGGACAACGACCTCGTGTTCCTGAACCTCCAGGCCGCGCGCCTCGAGAACTTCGCGCTGCCCGTGGTCGTGAACGAGTGCCTGCTGCAGGGCAACGACGGCCCGGAGCGCCGCGCGTTCAACGAGGCGATCGAGGACGCCGACTCGCTCGCCCTCTCGGCCGCCTCGCTCGTGGAGCTGTCGAGCGTGATCGAGGCGCGGTTCGGGGCGGACGGCGTTCGCCACCTCGACCGGTTTCTCGAGCGGGCGCAGGTCAAGGTCGTGCCGGTCGACCTCGAGCAGGCGCAGCTCGCGCGCCAGGCTTGGAGCCGCTTCGGTAAGGGACGCCACGTCGCGATGACCGCTTGCGCGGGGCGCGGCGGGGTGAGAGTCTCGCGCCCGTGAACGCGGGGAACGCGCGCCGGACGTCGAGCCTGGCCGTCTCGGGGCTGATCGCCCTGTGCCTGGCGGCTTCGGCCTTCGCCGGAGCGCCGGCCGCGGAGCCGCGCGGGATGGCGTTCTGGGCGGCGCTCGCGAAGGACTGCGCCGTGCCGGCGGGGGAGTCGGCGTTCGGCCTGGTCAGCGAGGCGCTCGGCTTCCTCGGCTCGCCGGAGACGCGGTGGCGGGACGACGTCGGCTACGGCGTCGTGGCGGCGTGCGTCTACGCGAAGCGCGCGCTGAAGCCCGAGGAGCGGCGGACGATCGTCGCCCGTCTCGAGGGCAACCTGCGGAGCGGCATCGGCGAGACCGGGACGGACACGGTCCTGCTGCGCTCGTTCTCGGCGCTCGACCTGTCGATCCTCGCCGCGCTCGAGAACGACGATCCGGCGCTGGACGCCGCCGGCTACCGCGCGCTTCTCGACGCGGCGTTTGCCTACCTGCGCGACGAGCGCGACCTGCGCGGGTTCGAGCCGCGCGTCGGCTGGATCCACGCGACCGCCCACACCGCCGACCTGTTGAAGTTCCTCGCGCGCGACCCGCGCTTCACGCCGGCCGACCAGGCGCGCCTGCTCGACGCGGCCTGGGCGAAGCTGACGGCGAGCGGAACGCCCGTCTTCACCCACGCCGAGGACGAGCGGCTGGCGGCGGCGATCGCGTCCCTGATCCGGCGGCCGGACTTCGCTCCGGTGCTTCTCGACCCCTGGCTCGAGCGGTTCGTCACGCTCGAGAAGGAGGTCTGGGCGAAGGCGCAGCCGGAGGCGTCCATGCTCGACGCCGCGCAGAACGCGCGCAACCTGCTGCGCAGCCTCTACGTCCTGCTGTCGCTGCCGGCCGCGGCGCCGGCAGGCAAGCCCTCGCCCGAGCCGTCGGCGGCGGAAGCGGCCGCCCGCGACAAGGTGCCGGCGACCCTGCGAGCCATCCGGAGATAGCCGATGACCCTGCAGCCCCTCGACTGGCTCGTGATCGCGACCTACGTCGCGACGGTGCTCGTGATCGGCCTCGTGCTCGTGCGCAAGCAGGCCGGCGCCGAGGGCTACTTCCTCGCTGGCCGCCAGCTGCGCTGGCCGTTCATCGGCGCCTCGATGTTCGCCTCGAACATCTCGGCCGAGCACTTCGTCGGCCTCGCCGGCAGCGGCTTCGCGATCGGCATGGCGATCGGCGGCTTCGAGTGGATGGCCGTCTACTGCATCGTGCCGCTGGTCGTGCTGTTCCTGCCGTTCTACGTGCGCAACCGCATCTACACCGTGCCCGAGTTCCTGGAGCGGCGCTTCTCGCCTGGCGTGCGGCTGCTCTTCTCCGGCCTGATGGTCGTGCTGTCGGTGCTGACGAAGGTCTCGATCTCGCTCTGGGCCTCGTCGATCGTCTTCTCGGACCTGCTCGGCTGGCCGCGCTACGCGGTGATCTGGGGCGTCGGGCTGGTGACGTGCCTCTACACGATGAAGGGCGGCCTGCGCGCGGTCGTCTACACCGACGCGCTGCAGACGGCGGTGCTGCTCCTCGCGGCCGTCGTGCTGACGGCGCTCGGCCTGCACGCGGTCGGCGGCTGGTCGGGCCTGCAGGCGAAGCTCGCGGCGGACATGTTCTCGATGGTGCGCCCGGCCACCGATCCGGACGTGCCGTGGCCGGGGATGTTCATCGGCGTCTTCGTGCTCGGCAGCTTCTACTGGTCGATGGACCAGGTGCTGGTGCAGCGCGCCTTCGCCGCGAAGAGCCTCGACGAGGGCCGGCTCGGCGCCATCTTCTGCGCATTCCTCAAGCTCGCGACGCCGTTCCTGCTGGTGCTGCCGGGACTCGTGGCGCGGGCGTTGCACCCGGACCTGGCGCAGGCCGACCACGCCTTCCCGAAGCTGCTCGAGACGCTGATGCCCACGGGCCTGCGCGGCCTGACGATCGCCGGCATCGCCGCGGCGCTGATGGGGCACATCAGCGCCACCTACAACTCGGTGGCGACGCTCGTCACCCGCGACTTCTACCTGCGCTACAGGCCGCAGGCCGACCCGGCGCGGCAGGTGCGGGTGGGCCGCGTGGCGGTGGTCGTGGTGTTCGTGCTGGGCGCGCTGTGGGCGCCGGTGATCGGCCGCTTCAGCTCGCTGTGGATCTACCTGCAGGCGGTGCAGGCCTACCTGATGATGCCGATGGCGGGCGTCTTCTTCCTCGGGGTCCTGTGGCGCCGCACGAACGCGGCCGGCGTCTTCGCCTGTCTCGCGACGGCGGCCGTCGTCTCGCCGCTGCTGATCGCCGACGCGCAGCAGCACTTCCTGCCTTTCCTCCTCCACCCGCTGCTCCAACCCTGGCTGCACCGGGCCTTCGTCGCGTTCCTCGTCGCGCTGGCCGTGCTGGTCGCCGTCAGCCTCGCGACCCGCGCGCCCGCCGCCGCGCTCCTCGCGACGACCACGATCGCGGGGATGCGCACGCAGCCTCGCGACCCGCTCGAGGCCCGCGGCCACGGCCTGCGCGACTACCGCCTCTGGCTGGCGCTGGTCGTGGCCATCACGACGGCGCTGTTCTACGTCATGCGCTGATCGGCGCGTCGCTTCAGCCGTCCGGCCCGTGGCCCGCTCAGTCGAGGCGCCTGAGCAGGATGCCGTAGCCGACGCCGGCTTCGTCGGTCGTGCGCGCCACCTGGAAGGCCATGAGGCGCCCGTCGCCGGAGACGACGGGGTTCGAGGCCTTCCAGCCCTCGTGGTCGTTGAAGGTGGTGAGCCGCTCGAACGACTGCCCGCTGCCGTCGAGCCGCAGCTTCCAGATGTCGATGTTGCGGAAGCTCGAGGCGTCGCCGAAGGCCCGCGCCTGGTGGTCGCTCTCGACACAAGCGTACCGGCCGTCCGGGAAGACGCCCTCCACCTCGTTGTAGAAGCCGATGGCCGACGACTGGCCGACGCGCTCGCCGGTCGCGAGGTCGATCGTCCACACGCTCGCCCGGCCCTCCGGCTCGTAACACGTGTACGTGAGCTTCCGGTCGTCGTCGAAGAAGTCCTGGGCCTCGAGGCTGCAGCCAGGGCCGTCGCTCGTGAACACCACCCGCCGGCCGCGCAGCGCGGGCTTCTCGCCCGACGGGTCCAGCTCGGCGACGACGAGGCGCGTCTGGCCTTCGGGTATCGCGTCGTCCTGCCCATGGCCCACGGCGAATGCGACCTTCGTCGATCGCTTCGAGACGGCCGCGCCTTCGCTCATCCGCTGCCCGAGCTTCATCGGCCGCGAGCCCGGCTTGCGGCTGAGGAACCACAACTCGTTGTCCCGCCCGCGGCTGCGACCCAGATCCACGAAGCGCTCCGGGCCGATCAGCAGGAAGTCGGCGCTCGGCAGGTGCATCACGCGCAGGAACGCCGCGCCGGGCACGTTGCAGGTGAGGCAGCGGATCGCCCGCGTCTCGAGGTCGATCACGAACGCGTCGCCGAAGCTCTTCGCCATGAACGCGACGCGGCGGCCGTCGGGCGAGAAGTCGGCGCGCTCGCCGAAGTGCGTCAGGACCTCCGTGCCCCGGGGCAGTTGGTCGAGCGGGCTGTCCGTGCGCCGGCGCGCGGGGTCGGCGCCGAGCAACGCCAGCACGGCGAGGAGGCACGCGCCGCGCATCCGCCTACTCCCTCTGCGCCCGGTTCGGGCCGTGGCCGGGCACGAACATGTCCTTCCAGGTGAGCGCGAGCGCCTTCTGCATCGCCAGCGGGTAGGACCAGTCGCCGAGGTCCTGCGCGCCGGCGTTGTTCGTGCCGAACGTGAACTTCGCGCCCTTCGCCTTGGCGAGGCGCAGGAAGCGCTCGCTCGGGATCTCGTAGCGGCCGTTGATCTCGATCGCGACGCCGTTCTTCACCGCGGCGTCGATCACCTTCGTCATCCGCTCCTCGGTCCACAGCGTGTCGTAGCGGGCGGCGATGACGGCCGGCAGGAAGGTCGGGTTGACGTAGATATCGATCGGCTCCGTCTCGAGGATGCCGACGATCTTCGACACGAGCAGGTCCATGAACGCCCCCTCGTCGGGGCCGATCTCGACCTCTTCCGGGATCCACAGCCGCATCCGCTTGCCGGCCGGGTTCGTCCACGTCATGCCGTCGGTGAAGACGTAGTCGAAGCGGGCCCGTGTCTGCCTGGAAAACATGGTGACCCACTCCCGGCCCTCGGCCTGCATCGCCACGAACACCGGCTGGCCCTTCAGCGAGTCGACCCAGGCGGCGGCATCGGCGTCGGTCTGGATCGGGAAGCCCTTGCCGCAGTTGGCGGCGAGGCCGAGGAACATGCCGGTGGCGCGCGAGAGCGCCAGCACCTGCTCGACCGTCAGCCCGCCCTTGAGGTGCGCGTGCAGGTCGACCAGCGGGAAGTTGGCCTTGCCGAGCTCGAGCACCTGCAGGTAGCGCTCGTCCACGACAGGCGCCGGCGCGGCCGCCGCGAGCGAGCCCTCGAGCGGCTTCACCCGCAGGTTGCGATAGAAGACCTTGCTCTCCGGGTCGTGGCACTGCAGCGCGAACGTGCCGCGGCCGACCTTGTCGAGTTTCGGCGCGCCCTCGGGCAGCGGCCCGGCGGGCTCGATCCAGTCCACGACCAGCACCCCGTTCACGCGCACCTGCACCCGCGGCTTGCGCACGAGGACGTTCATCGTGAACCACTCGCCGTCCTTCGCGAGCGCCTTGTAGACGTTGCGGATGCCGTAGAGGCTCCCGGTCAGCTTCATCTCGAGGTAGTCGGCGTGCATCTGCTGCGAGTTGTCGACCTGCACCTCGAAGCCCTGGCTCGGCCAGTCCTTCTCCTGGAAGGCGGTGTGGAAGTAGACCCCCGAGTTGGCGCCGGCCATGGCGCGCACGTCGACCGACAGCTCGAAGTCCTCGAACGCGGCCTTGCCGTCCTGGCCCAGGTAGAAGAGGTGCGCCCGCGGCCCGTCGCAGGCGATCGCGCCGTCCACCACCTTGAAGGAGCCCGGGCTCTCGGCGGCCTTCCAGCCGGCGAGGCTCCTCCCGTCGAAGAGCTCCGTCCAGCCGGCGTCCTGCGCACGTACCGGAGAGGCGAGGCAGAGCGCGGCCAGCGCGAGCCAGGGGAGGCGGGTTCGGGTCATGGGGACGTCCTTTCTGTGAGCCCGGGTTCGGCCGGGGCCGGGGCCGGCGCCGCGGGGTCGCCCAGGCCGTTGAGTGCGAACGCCGCGCCCACCACGTCGCCCGTCAGCGCGAAGTCGACGGCGAGGATGTTCGGCAGCTTGCCACGTTCCCGCTGGCATTGCCGGGCGCGTGCCAGCACGAAGTCCCGCCGGTTCAGGATCTCGGCGTTCGAGGGCTTCGGCGTCGGTGTCGTGTCGATCCAGTGGTTCATCAGGAGGAGCGGCTTGCCGTCCCCGCCGCGGTTCGGCCGGCAGGAGAGCTGGTCCACGCTTTCGAAGTGGTACGGCGTCTCCCGCATGAGGTCGTACGCGAGGTGGTACCAGGGGACGTTGCCCGTCTCGTTCTCGGCGGTCACGATCACGCGCTGATCCTGGCGGACGAGCTCGCGCAGCGTCGGCCAGGGACCCGGCGCGCCGCGGTAGACGTAGCGGAGGAGGCCGCTCTCCTCGAAGGCCTTCGCCACCTGGGCCGGCGGGACGTAGTCCTCGATCACGATCAGGATCACCTCGCCCGGGTTCCAGGCCAGGAAGTCGCGGATCTCGCGCAGCGCGTCGACGAGCGGCCGCGCGCCCAGCTCGCAGAATCCGTGGCACAGGTACGGCCCCTTCGGGCCCTCCGGCGGGCCGACCAGGCGGTCGCGGATGCGCATCGCCGCCGCGACGCCCTCCTTGCCGAGCGCCTGCTCGAACTTCGCGCGCGAGGAGGGCTCGTCCTCGATCACGGTCTTCACCCGGCCTGCGACCGGCACGCCGTTGTGCACGTCGAACAGCAGCGCTCGGTAGCCGTGGCGCAGCTGCCCCGCCATCCCGACCTCCTGGTTCGGGAACAGCCAGCCGGGCGAGTCGGCTGCGGACATGGCGTTGTGCGCGCCGGCGAACACCACCTGGTCGAGCGGGCGGTCGCACAGCGCGGCGCTGCCGTTGCACTCGTCCTTGAAGCGGGCGAGCGGCAGCGCCCCCGGGCTCTCGAGCCACAGCACACCCGCGGCGAGGCTCGCCACCACCACGATTGCCACGAGCGCGTAGCGCAGCCACGGTGTGCGGGCGCGCGAGTGTCGCTGGGCGTCGGCCAGCGCCGCCCGGGCCAGGTCCGCGGCCTCGTCGATGCGGGGCGCCAGCAGCGCGAACGCGCCGCGCAGGCCCTCGAAGGCCAGCGCCGCCCCGACCACGACCGCCGCCAGGCGGATCACCGCCAGCGGCCGCAGCGCCAGGGCGAGCCCCACCGCCGCGAGGGCCAGGGCGCGCGCGAGTTCGACACCGAAACGCGCCGAGGGGCGCCGCAGACTCCTCGCGCGCCAGCCTCACCCGGGGCGCGCGGACGATTCAGGCGGTACTCGGCGCAAACGCGGAGTGGGACGTTCCGGCACGCGTCTATCGCGACCGCGGCCTCCCGATCCCGGAGCATCGGGCCGTAA
>JBGASI010000169.1:0-8648 GCA_044229815.1 Vicinamibacteria bacterium
GGCGGAGATGCGAGCCGACCCGCCACCCGGGGATCGGCTGCCGGGGGACGGGCCCTCCTGTAGAATCGATCGAGCGAGGTGCAGGTGAGCGAGGACCCGACACGCGAGGCCGTGGCCGCGCTCGAGCAGCAGGTCACCGAGCGCACGCTGCGCCTGGTCGACCGGCAGATCGGCCAGGGGGAACCCCCTTCGCCCGAGGAGTGGCAGGCGCTGCGGGCGCTCGCGCCCACGGCCGACGGGGCCGCCCTGGTGGCCGAGCTCGAGTCCGTGGTCGGCCGTTTCGACGCGCAGCTGCGAGCCAAGTACGGGGCGGCGGCCGAGGGCGGGGTCGACGTCGCCCGCCTGCGCCAGGGCCTCGCGCACCTCGTGCGCTCCATCGTCCACCGCAAGGTCGCCGGCGCCGCGGCCCCGTCCCGGGCCGCGCGCGGCAATGGGGAGATCCAATGAAGGCCAGCAAGAAGACCGCCGTCAAGGCGTCGCGCAAGCCGGCGCGCAAGCCGGCCAAGGCTCGCCCCAGACCGCGCCCGCTCGCCGCCGCGAAGCCGCAGCGCCGGCCGAAGGCCCCGCGCGCCGCGGCGGCCAGGCCCGCCACGGCAGCCGCGGGCGCGACGCCGGAGCGGCTCGCGCAGCTCGTCGAGCAGCGCCTGAAGCAGCGGGCCGGCGAGTTCGGCCGCGTCAAGACGCGCTTCGAGCGGGTGGCCCGCGCGCTCCAGGCGCTGGTCGTGTCCGCCCCCGACCGGGCGCCCAAGGGCGGCCCGCGCCGCTTCCGGCCCGCGCCCGCGCAGGCGCGCGACTACCCGCAGCAGATGGCCGAGCTCGGCACGGAGCTGCGCCTGCTCACCGCGCGCCGGGCCGAGCTCGCCTGGGTCCAGCAGCAGCTGACGGGGTCGACGCCGGTGCTGTCGGCCTCGCTCAAGGCCCTGCTCGAGGAGCGCGCGAAGGCCTCGAGCGAGTCCTAGCCCGGGCCGCCGCCGCTCGCCGCCGCGGTCTCCGAGCGGACGCGCTGCGCCCACTCGCGGCAGGGCGCCGAGCCGGGGGCGAGCGCCAGCGCCGCTTCGAACAGGCGCAGCGCCTCGGGCGCCCGGCGCAGGGTGTAGAGGCACAGGCCCGCGTTGAAGAGTGCCGGCGCGCTCGGCCCGAAACGGCGCAGCGACTCGGCGAAGAAGCGCAGCGCCTCGAGCGGCTGGCCCAGGCGCGCGGCGACCCTCCCCAGCTCGAACGGCACGTCGTCCGCCATCGGGAAGAAGCGCGCCCACGCCTCGTCCACCTCGCGCAGCAGGTCGCGGCGCAGGTGCGGCGCGGCGGCGGCCAGCTGCTCGAGCAGACCCGGCGTGAGCGCGCCGAACAGCCTCGTGTCGCCGCGGCCGAGGCGCAACGCCGCGAGCGTCACCTCGGGCGGCGGCGCCGGGCTCGCCCGTCGCAGTTGCTGCGTCAGGGCGAAGTAGTCGAGCGGCGAGAAGCGGCCGAGCGACTCCGCGAAGGCGAGGCGGCTCTCCGCCCAGGCGCCCGCGGCGCCGCCGATCAGGAAGCCGGCCAGGCGCAGGCGGCCGTCGCGTCCCGGCGAGTGCAGGACCTCGCCCCCCGCCTCCCGGACCAGCGTCCCGAGCGCGTTGAAATCCACGCCGAGCGAGAAGAAGCCCCCGTGCAGCGTCAGCGCGGGCGTGCCGCGCGAGACGACGGCGGCCTCGTCGGACTCTCCCTTGTCGGCGGCCAGCAGGAAGAGCCGCGGCCCGAGCAGCCGCTCGACGTTCCCGACGAGGCGCATCGCGCCGACGGGGAAGAGGAGCGCCCCGTCGCCGAGCCGGGCCCGGTAGCCCTCGAGCACCCGCTCGAGCGCCGGCTCGGCCGCGTAGTAGGGCCGCGCCACGGGCCGCGGCTCCCAGCCGAGCCTGAGCCGCGCCAGCAGGCCGGGCTTCGGGGCCGCCAGGTCCTCCGGCCGGTCCGAGCGCAGGCTGACGGCCCCCTCGAACAGCTCGCCCCGGCGCAGGAAGAACACGTCCTGGGGCAGCGAGTCGAAGAGGTAGTTCGCGACCACGAAGGAGGGGTTGCGCCCCGGCTCCGGCCGCAGCCGCTCGCCCGAGCGCTGCAGCACGATCTCGTCGCCCCTCTCCGCGTCGAGCACCGCGAAGTCCAGCAGGCCCTGCTCGACGAAGGGCCGCAGGCGGTCGCTGGCCGCCCACGCCGCGACGTGGGCGGGGGCGAGGTCGGTCATCACGAAGCGCAGGCGCAGCGCGGCCAGCTCCGGCAGGGCCTGGCGCAGCGACTCGAGCGCGCGCAGGAACAGGAAGCCGAAGTGGCCGTGGCCCGCGGCCAGCTCCACCACGTCGATCGGCCGGGCGGGGTCGATCGGGCCCAGCCGGCCCGAGCGGCAGTCGCGCAGGAAGGCGAGCGCGACCGCGGCGTAGGCCGAGGCCACGAACGCGTTGCCGGTCACGTACCAGGGCAGCCGGTCGCTGCGCCAGGCTTCCGGGCCGCGCGCGGCGTAGGCCCCGCGCAGCAGGTCCCACAGCGCCGAACGCGAGAGCGCCCGGGCGTCCTGGACGAGATGGCCGGGCGCCTGCGCGCCGCTCGAGGGCGTCAGATCTTGATGAAGGAGAAGTGCTGGAAGAACTTCATCAGCTCCTCCAGCGTGCCGAGCGCCGCGCGCAGGCCGATGCTCGTGGTGTTGACGCCCGCCTTGATCGCCTCCTCGACCGCGCCGATCGTCTCGGCGCCGGTGTCGATGCCGGTCTTCAGCGTGCTCATCAGCTGCTTGGCCTCGTTGCCCACCTGCTCGAACTGCGAGAAGACCTCGTTGTGCTTCTCGCCGGCCTCGCCCAGCGTGTCGCTCGCGGCCTGGTGCGTCTTGTCGTGCGCCGAGGTCACCGATTCCTCGTAGGCGCTCTTGAAGTCGTCGATCGCCGAGTGCAGGTGCTCGTGGTGCTGGTCGATCTCGGGGATCGAGGTGCCCTGGACGTGCTCCTCGAGCTCGTCCACGCGGCTCGTGTGCGCCTGGGCGATCTCGGCGATCGCTGAGGAAACGTCGTTCGACAGGTCGTCCTCGGCTTCCTGCGAGGCGCTCTCGAGCTGCCCGTGGACGTCGTCGGAGCGCTCCTTCAGCGAGCGCCCCTTCTCGTGCAGCTGCGTCAGCGACTCCTGCAGCAGCGGCTCGTGCTCGCCCACCGTGTCGTCGAGCGCGCCCACCTCGGAGAGCAGGTCCTGGACCGCCGCGACCATCTGCTGCTCGGCCTCGCCGAGCTTGGTGTGCAGGTCGCGCAGCAGCGCCTGGCTGGCGTCGGCCTCGCTCTCGAGCTCCGCGCGCTCGCTCTTCAGCCGCGTCAGCAGCTGCTGGGCGCGCTCGAGCGCGTGCTGCCAGTCGCCCTGGAGCTGCTGCTGGATCTTCTCGACGTCGGCGTCGATGTCCTCGACCCGCTTGGCCGCGTCCTCCGCGTGGGTGACGAGCTCCTTGCAGCGCTCGAGGGCCTGTGCACCGGCTTCCTGCAGGTTCACGGTCTATCTCCTCGTCCTTGCGGCCTATGAGAAGTCCGCGCCGACCGATTCCGCGACGCTCTTGACGGCGTCGATGACGCCCTTGATCGGCGACATGAAGGCGTCGAGCTGCCCGAACAGCGGCTCGAGCTCGCCCCGGCCCTCGCCCGAGGAACGCTTGGCGCCGGTGACGGTGTCGACCAGGCCGTCGATGGCGTCGACGATCTCCTGGGTCGCCTCGTCGACCAGCGCCTTGAGCTGGGTCTCGATGGCGTCCTTCATCTGGTCGACGACGTCGTCGGCGCCCTTCTGGATCACGTTCTTCAGCACGTCGTCCATCTGGGTGTCGAACTGCTGGTGCAGGTCGCGAGCGCTGCCGAGGTACTCCTCGACCTTGTCGAGCATCTTCGCCTCGTGGTCCTTCAGGTGCTGGGCGTAGCTGTCGAAGAGCTGCTCGAGCGAGTCGGCGCCCTGTTTCATCTCGTCCTGGAGCTTGCCCGCCGCGCCGTGCGCGGTCTCGAGCCCCTTGCTCATCAGGTCGTGGCCCTGGCGGGTCATCTCGTGGACCTGGTGCAGCCCGTCCTTGAACTCGTCGCCGACCTGCCGGGCTTCCTCGATCCCGTCGTGCAGCAGGCCCTGCAGTGTCGTCATGTTGAGGGCCGCCTTCTCGACGCCGGCCTGCAGCTCGCCGCGGGCCTCGTCGAGCGAGCGCAGCTTCTCGACGGCCTGCTCCAGCTGCCCGATCTCCGTCGTGATCTCGGCCACGTGCCGCTGGGCGTCGGCGCGCAGGCCGTCGATCTCGGTCTCGATCTCGCGGAACAGCTGCTCAGCCTGGCCCTGGACTTCCTTGTACTCCTCGACCACCGTCTCGGCGGCCTTGCGCAGGTCCGAGCCCTTCTGGACCACCGCGTCGACCCGCTCCGGGATCACCGGGATCAGGTCGCGCAGCTGCTCCATCACGTGCTGGATGTCACCGGCTTCAGCCATGTCCGTTCCCTCTCAGTGACCGCTCGTGAAGCGCCCGCCGTCTAGCCCAGGCCGAACGTCATGGCCTCGATGATCTCGTTGACCACCTTGGCCACGTTCTTCGCGACGACGAGCTCGGGCACGAACGGCGCGAGGCCCGTCGTGGTGGCCGCGCCGACGCCCATCATCGCGATGCTCTCGGCGAACTCCTCGAGCAGGCCCGCGATGACCTCCTCGACCGCCTTCGCCACCTCGGTCTTGATCGCCTCGACCGCGTGCTGCTCGGTGTGCGACACCATGTCCTGGAAGATCTGGGCCCCGGTCTCCATCACGTGCGAGCCGATCTCCTCGGCCGTCCCGCCGAAGCTCTGGAACAGGTGGGAGAACTCGTTCTCCAGCTCGCCGAAGGCCGTCTGGACCGCGTTCGTCGCGGTGCTCTCGAGCGCCGTCTTCATGTCGCCGAAGGTGGACTGGACGAGGTCGGTCAGGTGCCCCGTCACGTGCTGGGTGCTGGAGCTGAACTGCTGGATCGTCTCCGAGTGCATCGTGCCCGCGGTCGAGACCAGCTCGCCGATGCCCTGCAGCAGCTCCGAGAAGGCCTGCTGGCTCGTGCTCTCGAGCTCGTGGACCGACCCCGTCAGCTCCTCGTGGCCCGCGCGCACCAGCTCGAACCCCTGCTCCTGCAGGTCGTTGTGGGCGCCGTGGAGGCGCTCCTCGACCTGCTGGGCGAGCTGCTGCACCTCCTCTTCCTCCTGCTCGACCGCGTCGAGGCCCTCCTGCAGGGCGTTCGCGGCGTCGCCGGCCAGGTACTGGGCGAGCGCGTCCACCTCGTCGGAGGCCTGCTCGCCCTCCTGGCCGAGGTGCTCGTTGAAGTCGCGCACGTCGCGGTAGAAGCCCTCGCCGTGCTGCTCGAGCTGGTCCTCGAGCTCGTCGAAGGCCTTCTCCTCCGTCGCGAGATCGTCGCCGGCGCTCTGCAGGCGGTCGGCCACGGAGGCCACGGTCTGCATGTAGTTGTGCAGTTCCTCGACCGGGTCGTTTGCCATCTGGATCCCCGCTCCTTGCCCGCGCGACGACTAGAGCATCTCCTCGATCAGGTCGAGCGCCGGCTTGATCGAGTTGATGATTTCCGCGACCTGGTCGGCGTTGCCCGTGATCTCCTCGAACTTGTCGAGGAACGAGTCGTGGCTGCCCCCGGCCACCTCGTTGACGACGCCGAACACCGCCGAGAGCGGCTCCGAGATCTGCAGCAGGTTCTCGACCACGTCGCCGCCGAACTTCTGCGCGATCTGCCCGACGCCCTGCTCGGTCAGGCCCTCGACGTGGCTCACCAGGTTGTTGAGCAGGTCGCCCGACTGCGACTCGAAGCTGCCGAGCCCCTCCACCACCTCCTGGAAGAGCTGGCCGTGGTTCTCGTGGAAGTGCTCGATGTCCGCCAGCAGCTGGTCGTGGTGCTCCTTGAACTCGTCGAGGTGCTCGCCGACCTGGCCGAGGAAGCCCTTGATCTCGTCGTGGCTCTCGTCCCAGTGCTCCCCGAGCTTGATCTCGAGCTGGTCCACGAGCCCGGCGAGCGCCCCGAGCTCCTGCTGGTGGTGCTCCGACTCCTCGACGATGCGGTTGTGGATCTCGTCGCGCACCCCCTGCAGGTGGTCGACGCTCGACTGCACCTTCGCGAGCAGCTCGGCGACCTGCGCCTCGAAGTCGTGCGCCTTCTGGTTGAGCGCGCTGAAGGCCGACTTCGACTGCTCGGCGCCCGCGGTCAGCTCCTGCTCGAGCTTGTCGATGCGCTCGACCGCCTCCGTCAGCGCCTGGTGCGACTCGTCGCCCACCAGGTCCACCCGGTCCGAGAGGATCTTCGCGCGGTCGATCCACTTGTCGATCTGCTGGTGGGCCGCCGCAGCCTCGGAGCCCAGTCGCTCCGTGCGCTCCACGGCCTCGTCCATCAAGCCGGTCAGCTCGCCCTTGTCGACCATGGCTGCTCGGGCCTCCTCAGTCTGTCGTCGCTGCCCCTTGTATACGCAGTTACCGGTCCCGGGTGCGTGACCGTAGACACACGGCCCTGTGGTGAACGCCTGGACGAGCGGAGTGAGTGGAGCGGCATGCTACCGACCACCGCGCGAGAGCGTCAAGGGAAAACGGCCCGGAGACGGTCATTCCGGGTCCCGCGACAGCAGTCCGGGCGAGAGCGTCTCGACGGCCAGCTTCAGCTCCTGCAGGTTCTTCTGGTACATGCGCTTGAGGCTCGCCGTGGGGGCGTTCGTCAGCCGTATCTGGTAGTCGTTGTAGGTCTTCTGGTAACGGCGGCGGATCTCGGCGTTCGGCGCGCCGACCGCGACGCCCAGCAGCTCCGCCGCCTGGCCGGCGGACATCGCGCCCGCGGCCGGCTCGCGGGAGGGCGCGGGCGCAGGCTCGGGGGCACGGGCGGGCGGCGGAAACGCCGTCGTGACGCGGGCCGGCTCCGGGGCGACGGGCTGCGGCGGCGGGGCCGGCGTGACCGCCGCCCGGGGCGCCGGCCGCTCGAAGGCCACGCCGAAGGTCACGGCCCCGAAGCGAAGGGACTGGCCCTGGCGCAGGGCGGCCCGGATCACCCGCTGCCCGTCGATCCAGGTGCCGTTCGCGCTCTTCTGGTCGGCCACCTGCCAGTCCGCGCCGTCCAGCGCGAGCACGGCGTGGCGACGGGAGATCGAGTCGTGGGCGACGACGATGTCCGCCCCGGTGTCACGCCCGACCAGCGTCGGCGTCTTCGTCACGCCGATCGGCTCGCCCTTCGGGGGGACGAGCCAGAGACTCTTCATCCCGACGCCTCCGACGAAGTGCGCGTTCCGCGCCGAGGCCGCTACGGCGTCGGCTTGGCGCCCGAGGGCCCCGACGGGCCCCAGTTGAGGACGAGAGACACCGTCAGCCAGAAGTCCGACTTGCGGTACGGGGCGAGAGCCTTCAGGTTCGAGCTCGCCCCCGGGGCGGGGGCTGCCGCGAAGAGGGGGATCTCCTGCAGCGCGGGCAGGTTGCGGTAGGCCCACTTACCGCCCAGCTGCAGCGCCAGGCGCCGGTTGACCGACACCGTGAGCGCGTTGTCCCAGGTGGAGCGCAGGTCCTCGCTCACCTCGAGGTTCTCGTCGATCGCGAGCTTGCTCGCGAACTGGCTCTGCTTCGCGGTGCCGAACTTGGCGATGTAGTCGACCGTGAAGCGGCCGCCCGCGAAGTTGTCCTTCGTCGCGGGATCGTTCACCTGCTCCTTCTGGTGGTTGTAGGTGGCCCCCACGCCGACCTTCAGCTCCTGGTTGCTGCGGTTCGTCCAGAAGTAGCCGACCCCCGCGCGTCCCGACCACAGCTCCTCGACGCCGCTGAACAGGTCGCGCTTGAAGCCCCCGCCGACCTCCCAGTACAGCCGCTCGGTCATCCGGCGCACGAAGCCGGTCTCCGCGAAGTAGTTCTCGGCCTTGGTGCTCTTGGTCTCGATCTCGGTGACCGTGAAGGCGCCGGGCACGCCGACCGCGTAGCGCGAGATGTCGGTCGCGTCCTGGCGCAGCCCGCCGCCCTCGAGGAAGTACTGGGTGCGCAGCCAGTTCCTCTCGCTGCGCGCCTTGAAGCCGAAGCTCGTCCCGGCCGAGTTGCCGCCGGCGAAGACACCGCTGACGTTGGCGGTCGTCGTCCAGCCGACCGGCGTCGCCTGGGCCCGTGCCTCGGGCGCGGCACCGAGGACGAGTCCGACCGCCACCGCGACGGCTCCAGACTGAAGGCTCATCTTCATCATGCCAACCTCGCGCGTGACGCGGGACGCCTGCGATGGGCGTCGCCCGCTGGCAGGGGCGGAGTATAGCTCCGCCGCGCCGACCGTGAAGCAATACTACAGGATCGGGCGGCCCGGCATGACGCGGCTCACTTGACGCCGGAGTCGGGCGGGCGTTACGGTACCGCGCCACTTCTCCTTCAGGAGGCGCCCGATGCCGCTCGCGAAGCTCACGCTGTCGACGGCGCTGCCCACGGTGCGCCAGACGGCCGCGGAGCTCGCCCGTGCAGCGCGCGACGCCGCCTCGTTGCCCGGCCTCGAAGCCGTGGGCGGCGGCCTCGAGCGGCTCGACGAGTACTGCGGGCGCAAGGGCCTGGAGATCGAGCTGCTGACGGTCTCGCCGCTCCCGGCCGAGGCCGCCGAGCGGGCCGCGGCCTGGATCGGCCGCGGCTTCCCGACGGCGCCGCTCGCGGCGCCGCTCGCCAGC
>JBGASI010000704.1:0-3089 GCA_044229815.1 Vicinamibacteria bacterium
TCACGGCGCTGGTCCCGCCCAACACGCACGGCACCGTGCGGCTGCCGGCGGCGACGCTCGCCGACGTGACCGAGGGCGGCGCACCGGTGGCGAAGGCCGCCGGCGTGACGAAGGCCGCCCAGGACGGCGAGGACGTCGTGCTCGAGGTCGGCTCCGGCCGCTACGAGTTCGGCTACGACGCGGCGCGGCTCACGGCGCGGCTGCGCCCGGCCCCGGGCGTCCCCGGCCGCTAGCGCAGCTTCGTCTTCTGACCGGCCCGGACCAGCGTGACCAGCAGCTGGTCCGGGCCTTTCGCGTCCACCAGCACCACCGGCCCGGCGCCCATCACCTCGGCCTCGCTGCCGTTCGTGACGAGCAGCGCCGTCGCCTCGTTGATGCCGACGCCGCGCTCCTCGGGGTGCAGCAGGACGACGCCGAACAGTCGGTTCTCGCGCTGGCGCTTGACGAAGTGCTGGTCGACGATCGTGCCGGGCAGCAGGCCGAGGCCCTGCTTCAGCTCGACCTTCGTGCCGTCGATCACGGTGAAGTCGCCCTCGCCCGTGATCATCCGCTCGGACATGATCGCGGCGCCGGCGCTCGTGCCCGCCACCGCCACGCCGGCGGCGTGGCGCGCCCGCACGGCCTCGCGCAGCCCGTCGGCGCCGAGCACGGTCATGATGCGCACCTGGTCGCCGCCGGTGAAGTAGAGGCCGGTGGCGCGCGCGAGCTGCTGCTCGAACGCGAGCCGGCTGGCGGGATCGAGGGGCGAGGCGTTGCCCCTGGCGTCGAGCTTCGTGAACGGCGCGCAGGCGGCCTCGCCGGCGCCGTGCTGCTTCATCTCGGCGACGAGCTCGGCGCAGCTCTCCTTCGGCTCGACGCTCGCCCACGGGATGACGAGCAGGCGGGCCGCGGCGCCGCCCGACCACTCGACGAGGCGCGCCATCGCGGCCGGCGGGTGGTCGCCGCCCCCGATGATCACGAGGTGGGTGTCCGCCGCGCGCGCGGGCACGGCGAGGGCGAGGGTCAGGACGGCCGCGGCCAGGAGGGACAGGCGATCGCGCTTCATCCCTGCGCTTGTAGCCGCCTTCGCCGCGGGTTGCAAGCGCGCGCCCGCGGTGGCTAACTGGCGCCATGGCGAAACCAGTGCTGATCGTGCACGGGGGATGCGGGACGCCGCCGGCCGGCGAGGAGGGCCCGAGGAGCGCGGCCTGCGAGCGGGCGGCCGACGCGGGCTGGGCGGTGCTGTCCCAGGGCGGCAGCGCGCTCGACGCGGCCGAGGCGGCGGTGCGGGCGCTCGAGGACGAGCCGCTGCTCAACGCGGGCACCGGCGCCTACCTGCAGGCCGACGGCGTCGCGCGCCTGGACGCGAGCATCATGAGCAGCGACGGCCGGGCGGGCGCGGTCGCGCAGGTGCCGCTGCTGCGCCACCCGGTCAGCCTCGCCCGCTACCTGCTCGACCAGGATGCGCACGTGATGCTGGCCGGGCCCGACGCGCTGACGCTCGCCGCGCGGCTCGGCCACGAGGTGGGCGTCGTCGCGACCCCGGCGAAGATCGCGTACTGGCAGGCCAACCTGGACGAGGCCTGCCGCCGTCTCGACTACGCGGCGATGGCGGAGGCCTGGAAGGGCGAGAACCCGCGCCTCGGGACGGTCGGGGCGGTCGCGCTCGACCGCGAGGGACGCCTGGCGGCCGCGACCTCGACGGGCGGCACCGGCCAGTGCTACCCCGGCCGCGTCGGCGACACGCCGGTGATCGGCGCGGGAACCTACTGCTCGCCCGGCGTCGGCGTGTCGCTGACCGGCGTGGGCGAGCGGATCCTGGTCAAGCTCGCGGCGAAGCGGCTGTCCGACCTCGTCGCGGACGGCGCGCCGTCGGCCCCGGGGCAGGCCTGATCGCCGTGGCTGGCGACGGCGCCGTGGCCGAGCGGCGCAACACGCCCTTCATGGCGGCGGCCCGCCGCGGCTGAAAAGCGACCGGGAGACCGGTCTGTTCCAGCTCTCGCGGCGTCTCGATTCCGGCCAGGCCACCGGCCGGGGCCCCGCCGATCCCTGTAACTCCTTGCACCACGGGCCGCGCCCCGCCCCGCGCCAGCCGGCACGTCCCTTGCGTGGCTAGTGGTGGAGGCAGGGGTGGCTGTGGACTGGCCGGACCGCGCGCGCCGGACGCCGACGGTGGACGAACTCGTCTCGGCGGGCCGCTACGGCGCGGCGGTGATGGTGCTCAAGGCCGATCTCGGCCGGCATCTCGCGACACCCGCCGATCGCCTGCGCCTGGTCGACCTGCTGGTGCTCGCCGGCAAGGAGCCGGAGGCCGTGAGCGTCCTGCTGAGCGTCGCCGACGAGGAGAAGCGCCGCGGTTGCCGCGCGGGGGCGCACGAGGCCCTGCGCCGCGCCGACTCCCTCGCGCCGCAGAGCCCCGCGGTGCGCGAGGGGCTCGCCGCGCTCGAGCGCAAGGCGCGGCCGCCGCTGGCGGCGCGCCGGCCGGTCCCGAAGCGGCTGCGTGAGGAGGACCTGCCGCCGCTCGACCACGAGCGGCTCGGCTTCGTGCGCGCGCTCGCGAGCCGCCGGGGCGCGACGGGGCGAACGGCCCTCGGGCCCGCGCTGTTCGATGCCGCTCCGCCCGACCTGCTGCGCCAGATCGCGAACGGCCTGCGCGTCGTGCGCGTGCGCGAGGGCGCGGTCGTGGTGAGCGAGGGCAACCCGGGCGACAGCCTGTTCCTCGTCGCGGCGGGCGCGCTGCGTACGCTCGCGCTCGCGGACCGCGCGCGCCCGCTCGAGATCCGATCTCTCGAGCCCGGCGACTCCTTCGGCGGGCCCGACGCGCTCCCGGGCCGTCTGCGGGCGGCGACGGTGGTGGCCACCATGGACAGCGTGCTGCTCGAGGTCCAGCGCGAGGCGCTCGAGCGGCTCGTCGCGGCGCGCCCGGCGGCGCGTCCGCTCCTCGAGCGCGCGGGCACGGAGCGTCCGCCAACGCTCGCCGGCCCCGGCCACGACGGCGCGGCGGCCGTGCTGCGGGCGCACTTCGGCGGCGCCGAGTGGAGCCCGCGCGTGCGGCTTCACGTCGCGCGGCTGCTGCTCGAGACCGGCCGGGAGGAGGAGGCCCTCGCGGT
>JBGASI010000170.1:0-15243 GCA_044229815.1 Vicinamibacteria bacterium
GGCGCGGCCCGGTGGGCGAGCGTCGCGGGTGTGGCGGCGCGCGCGACCCGCGGCGGAGCGGTGAGCACGACGGCCTGGGCGAGCGGGAACAGCTCGCGCGCGAGTCCCAGCACGTCCTTGTCGGCCATGGCGCCGAACACCAGGACGAACGGCGGCCCCTGCCGGAGGTGGGCCGCGAGCGCGCGCGCCCCGGCGGGGTTGTGAGCCCCGTCGAGCAGCAGGGCGGGGCGGCCGGGGACGCGCTCGAGCCGGCCCGGCCAACGCGTGCGCGCGATCGCCGCCGGCAGGGCGGCGAGATCGACGCCGACGCCGGCCGCCCGCGCCGCCTCGAGCAGGCCGAGGGCGACGCCCAGGTTCGCGCGCTGGTGCAGCCCCGGCAGCGCGCGCAGAGAAAGCGCGTCGCTCGAGCCGGCGTCCACGAGCCGCGCGCCGATCGCCCTCGCGCGCGCACGGACGGCGGCGCGCGCCTCGGCGGCCAGCGGTCCCAGGACCGTCGTGCGGCCCGGGCGCAGCACGCCCGCCTTCTCGCCCGCGATCGCCCGCAGCGTGCGTCCCAGGTAGACCTCGTGGTCGAAGTCGATGCTGACGATGGCCGAGGCGAGCGGCTCGACCACGTTCGTCGCGTCGAGCCGGCCCCCGAGGCCCACCTCGAGCACGGCGATGTCGACCTTCGCGCGGCGGAAGTGCACGAGCGCGGCCGCGGTCAGGACCTCGAAGAAGGTGGGGTGGGCCGCCAGCGTGCCGCGGCGCACCAGCCGCGTCGCCGCCTCGCGCACGGCCGTGACGGCGCTCGCGAAGGCGTGCGCGCCGACCTCGCGGCCGTTCACCGTGATGCGCTCGTTGATCCGCACCAGGTGGGGCGAGGTGTAGCGGCCGCTGCGCAGGCCCGAGGCGCGCAGGGCGGCGTCGCAGTACGCGGCCACCGAGCCCTTCCCGTTAGTCCCCGCGACGAGCAGCGACGGGTACGCGTGCTCGGGGTGACCGAGCTCGAGGACGAGCGCCCGCATCGTCTCCAGGCCGAACTTCATCCCGAAGCGGGTTCGCTGTGCCAGATACGCGCCGGCGAGCCGCTGGGCCATGCGCCGCCAGCCTACACCCCTCGGTGCCGAGCGGGGAGTGTGGAAAAGTGGAAGAAAGTGTGGAATACTCCTAGCACGCTGTGTTCAAAGGGACTTATCACCACCGTGTCGACGCCAAGGGGCGGCTGCCCATCCCGGCCGCCTTCCGCCGCGGCCTCGGCGAGGTCCCGAGCGTCGTCGTCACGCAGCTCGACCAGTGCCTCGCCGCCTACCCGCCGGAGGAGTGGGCGAAGCTCGAGGCGCAGCTCGCGGCGCTGCCGGCGTTCAGCCGGCCGGTGAAGGCCTTGACGCGGCTCCTCACGAGCCGCGCGGCCGACTGTGAGATCGACGTGCAGGGCCGCATCCTGCTGCCCGCGGCACTGCGCCAGGCGGCGGGGCTCGCCCGCGACGCCGTCGTGATCGGCGTCCTCAACCGCTTCGAGGTCTGGTCCCCCGAGTCGTGGGACGCCTTCACCCGGGAGTCCGAGCGCCTGCTCGACGACGTCTCGCTCGACATCCAGTGGCCGCCCCCTCCCCAGGTCCCGCCCGGCCTCCCCGACACGCCCACGGAGACCCCCTCCGCGCGCAGTCATCCACAGGCGAAACCCAAGAGCTAGTTCGGGTTTCGCCTTGACAGCCCCTCGACGGGGCGTCTAGACTCCCAGTGGAAATTTGTGGAGCGAAGTGGTCCTCAACCGGACGTCGGTGGTCCGGCGGTGTCCATTCCGCTCGAAGCGGGTGTCCGGAGATGCTGCGGGGAAATCATCCGGCGCGCATCGATGACAAGGGACGGCTCAAGGTCCCGAACGGTTTCCGCGCGACGATCGAGTCGCAGTGGGGCGCGGAGCTGTTCGTCACGAGCGTGACGGGAGAGTTCGTGAGGCTCTATCCGATGGCGGTGTGGCTCGAGATCGAGCGCCGCCTCGCGGCCGTGCCCTCTGCCCATCCCTCGAAAGCCCGCTTCCTCGACCGCGTGAACTTCTTCGGCCAGGTCACGACGCTCGACCGTCAGGGCCGCATCGTGCTCCCGCCGCTGCTGCGCGAGAGCGCGGCGATGGCGGGCGAGGTGAGCGTCCTCGGGCAGCAGAACCACCTCGCGATCTGGAACGCCAAGCGGCTGCAGGAGCGCCTGTTCAAGAAGGAGCCTTTCACCGAGGAGGACGGGCGGCTGCTCGCGGAGTATGGGATCTGATGCGGGGCACACGAGCGTCCTGCTCGCCGAGGCGCTGGAGCTGCTGGCCGTGAGGCCGGGCGGGCTCTGGGTGGACGGCACCGTGGGCCTCGGCGGCCACGCCGAGGCGATCCTGCGCGCGAGCGCGCCCGACGGCCGCCTGCTCGGCCTCGATCGCGACGGCGAGACGCTCGAGCGCGCCGGCGAGCGCCTCGCGGAGTTCGCCGGGCGGGCCCGGCTCGAGCAGGCCGACTACCGCGAGCTGCCTCAGCGGCTCGGCGACGAGCGCGCGGACGGCATCCTGCTCGACCTTGGCATCTCCTCGGCGCAGCTCGACGACCCGGAACGCGGCTTCAGCTTCCAGGCCGACGGCCCGCTCGACATGCGGATGGACCGCTCGCGCGGCGAGAGCGCCGAGGAAGTGGTCAACCGCACTCGCGAGGCCGCGCTCGCCGACATCATCTACGCCTTCGGCGAGGAACCCGCGGCGCGGCGCATCGCGCGCGCGATCGTCTTCGAGCGCGAGCGCGAGCGGATCCGCAGCACCGGCCGCCTCGCCGAGATCGTCCGGCGCGCCGCGCCGCGCTCGCGCCGCCCGGGGCTGCACCCCGCCACGCGCACCTTCCAGGCGCTGCGCATCCGCGTCAACCGCGAGCTCGAGGGCCTCGAGGACGCGCTCGAGCGCGCGGCCGCCTGCCTCGCCCCCGGCGGGCGGCTGGTGGTGATCGCCTTCCACTCGCTCGAGGATCGGGCGGTCAAGCAGGCCTTCCGCTCGCTGGCGGCGAAGGGCTTCCGCCCGCTGACCAGGAAACCGCTGCGGCCCGGCGACGAGGAGACCCGCAGGAACCCGCGCTCCCGCAGCGCCCGCCTGCGCGCGATCGCGCGCGAGGAGGCCGCGGCGTGAGGGACGACGGCGTGGTGCTGCTCGGCAAGCCGATCGACAACTCGCGCGTCGTGCGCCAGGTCGACCCGCGCTCGCGGCGCGAGATCTGGCTGATCCTGCTGCTGGTCGCGCTGATCGCGGGCGGCCTCGCGCTGTACGCCTGGCCCGCGCTCGAGATCCGCCGCTCGGGGCAGGCGGCGGTGGAGCTGTTCCGCGAGAAGGACCGGCTGCTCGAGGAGAAGCGCAAGCTGCAGCTCGAGAAGGCGACACTCGAGAACCTGGGTCGCGTCGAGGCGATCGCCGCGCGCGAGCTGGGGCTGGGCTCGCCCGCGCCGGGCCAGTCGATCGTGGTCGAGGTCCCGCGCGCCGTGCCCGCGGGCGAGTCGCTCGCGCGCGAGGGAGCGTCCCCGCGCGAGGCGCGCGCGGAGCGTCCCCGCGCCCGGGAGGCCCGGCCCTGAGCCGCGAACGCACGCCGCTCGTGCCCCCGGCGCTGGCCGGGGACCAGCCGTCGTCGCGGCAGCGGCAGACGCGCCTGCGGCTGATGCTGCTCGCCCTGTCCATCTCGCTGTGGGCGATGGTGATCGGCATCCGCCTGGTGCACCTGCAGGTGCTCGGGCGCGCCTTCTTCGAGAAGCAGGGCACCCGCCAGAGCGAGCGCACGGTCGCCCTGCTGCCGCGCCGCGGGGCGATCCTCGACCGCCACGGCCGCCCGCTCGCGGTCTCGGTCGACGCCGAGAGCCTCTACGCGGTGCCGACCGACGTCGTCGACGCGCCGGCCACCGCCGGCGCGCTCGCGCGCGAGCTGCGGCTCGACGCCGAGCACCGCCGCGAGCTGCTGGCCAAGCTCCAGCGCGACAAGGCCTTCGTCTGGCTGGAGCGCAAGCTCGATCCCGCCAGCGCCAGCCGCATCCGCGCGCTGTCGCTCGACGGCCTCGGCTTCGTCTCCGAGCACCGCCGCTACTACCCGCAGCGCGAGCTGGCGGCGCACGTGCTCGGCTCGGTGACGCTCGACAACGAGGGCATGAGCGGCGTCGAGTACGCGCTCGAGGACGAGATCCGCGGCCGCGCCGCGAAGGTCGTGGTCCACACGGACGCCCGGCGCCGGCCCGTGGCGCAGACCGAGCGGCCCTCGACCGAGGGCGCGACCGTCGTGCTGACGCTCGACGAGACGGTCCAGCACATCGCCGAGCGCGAGCTCGAGCGCTCGATGGCCGAGACGCAGGCGGTGGCGGGCATGGTCGTCGTGGTCGAGCCCTTCTCCGGCGAGGTGCTGGCGATGGCCGGGCGGCCGGGGTTCAACCCGAACCGCCACGAGGCCTACCCGAGCTCGCGCTGGAGGAACCGCGCCGTCTCGGACGCCTTCGAGCCCGGGAGCATCTTCAAGATCGTGACCGCGGCGGCCGGGCTGCAGGAGAAGGTCGTCGAGCCGGACGAGGTCCTCGACTGCGGCAACGGCCGGATCGAGATCGCGGGCACCACGATCAACGATCACGCGGTCTTCAGCCGGCTCAGCTTCACCCAGGCCGTCGCGAAGTCCTCCGACATCGGCATGATCCGGGTGGCCCAGCGGCTGGGCAAGGAGAACTTCGCACGCTACGTGCGGGCCTTCGGCTTCGGCGCGCCGACCGGGATCGAGCTGCCGGCCGAGTCCGGCGGCCAGCTGCGCCCGGTCCAGCGCTGGAGCGCGCTGTCGCTGCCCTCCATGTCCTTCGGCCAGGAGGTCGGGGTCACCGGCCTGCAGGTGACGATGGCCGCCGCGGCGGTCGCCAACGGCGGCTACCTGATGAAGCCGCTGCTGGTCGCCCGCGTCGAGGACGCCTCGGGCCGGGTCACCCGCGACGCGAAGCCGGTGGTCGTGCGGCGCGTGCTCGAGCCCGACACGGTCGATCGCCTCGGCGAGATGCTGCGCACGGTGGTGGCCGAGGGCACCGGGCGGCGCGCCAAGGTCGAGGGCTACGTGGTCGCCGGCAAGACCGGCACCGCGCAGAAGATCGACGGCTCCGGCCGCTACTCGATGATCGATCACGTCGCCTCGTTCGTCGGCTACGTGCCGGCGGCGCGGCCCGCGCTGGTGATCCTCGCCTCGCTCGATACGCCGCGCGGCCCCGCCAACCAGGGCGGGGACGTGGCCGCGCCGCTGTTCTCGCGCGTGGCCGAGGGGGCGCTGCGCGTGCTGGCGGTGCCGCCCGACGAGCCCGCGCGCGTGCTGCGCGCGGTGCTCGCCTCGCCCGAGGCGCTGGTGCCGGCCGCCTACCGCCCGCAGGTCGCTCGCCCGCAGGTGGCGCCGCCGGAGGAGGAGACCGGCTTCATGCCGGACCTGCGCGGCCGCTCGGCGCGCGAGGCGGCGATCGCCGCGGCGCGCCGCGGCCTCGTGGTCGAGTTGCACGGCTCGGGCCGCGTGATCGCCCAGAGCCCGGAGCCGGGCGCCGAGCTCGAGTCCGGCGCCACCTGCGTGCTGACCCTCGGCCGCGAGCAGGGGGCGCCATGAAGCTGCAGGACCTGCTGGCGCGCCTGCCCGGGGCCGAGTTGCGCGGCGACCCGGAGACGAACGTGACGGAGGTCGCGCACGACTCGCGGCGCACCGCGCCGGGCGCCCTCTTCGTGGCGATCCGCGGGCAGGCCATCGACGGCAACCAGTTCGTCGACGCCGCGCGCCGCAAGGGGGCGCTCGCGGTCTGCTCGGAGCAGGAGCCGCGCGGCGAAGGGGCGTGGATCAGGGTCGCGGACGCGCGCGAGGCGCTCGCCACGCTGTCGGCCGCCGTGCTCGGCGACCCGGCCGAGGCGCTCGAGCTCGTCGGCGTCACCGGCACCAACGGCAAGACCACCACCGCCTATCTCGTCGACGCGGCGGTGCGCGCCGCGGGCGAGGCCTGCGGCCTGCTCGGCACCGTCGAGTACCGGGTCGGCAACCGCGTCGCGGAGGCCGTGCGCACGACGCCCGAGTCCTCCGACCTGCAGGCGCTGTTCCGCGAGATGAAGGACGCGGGCTGCCGGCGCGCCGTGCTCGAGGTCTCCTCGCACTCGCTCGCGCTCAAGCGCGTGCATGGCCTTCGCTTCCGCGTGGCGGCCTTCACCAACCTGACCCGCGACCACCTCGACTTCCACGGCGACATGGACGGCTACTTCGCGGCCAAGCGGTTGCTCTTCGCCTCGTTCCTGCGAACGGACGGCCACGCGATCCTCAACCTCGACGACGACCGCGCGCCGGAGCTGCGCCAGGCGAGCCGCGGCAGCGTCTGGACCTACTCGCTCTCCCAGCCGGCCGCCGACCTCTACGCCGAGGACGTGCGCCTCTCGCTCGACGGCTCGCGCTTCCGCGCGCGCACGCCGCTCGGCCCGCTCGAGGTCGAGACCCCGCTGCTCGGCCTCTTCAACGTGCAGAACGTGCTGGCCGCCCTGGGCTCGGCCCTCGCGCTGGGCCTGGCGCCGGACGCCGTGCTGCGCGGGATCGCGGGCCTGCGCGGCGTCCCGGGCCGCATGGAGCGCATCGCCGCCGGCCAGGACTTCACCGTGCTCGTCGACTACGCGCACACCGACGACGCGCTCAAGAACCTGCTCGAGACCGTGCGCGGCCTGCGCCCGCGCCGCGTCGTCACGCTGTTCGGCTGCGGCGGCGAGCGCGACCGCACGAAGCGCCCGCTGATGGGCACCGTGGCGGCGCGGCTCTCGGACGTCGTGGTGCTGACCTCCGACAACCCGGCCAGGTGGTCCGCGACACGCTCGCCCGGATCCTCGCCGGCCGGGGGCGGAAGTGAGCGGGGTGGCGCTCGCGGCGCTGGCGCTGGGCGAGGTGCTCTCCGCCACCGGCGGCACGCTGTCGCCGGGATCGGACGCCGTCGTCTGCACCTCCGTCTCGATCGACTCGCGTTCGCTCGAGCCGGGCGCCCTCTTCTTCGCGATCCGCGGCCCGCGCTTCGACGGCCACGAGTTCCTGGCCGCCGCCGCCGCCCGCGGCGCCCTGGCGGCTGTCGTGGACCGCGAGCCGCCGGCGCACGCCGGCCTGCCGCTGCTGCGCGTCGCGGACACCACGCGGGCCCTGGGCGATCTCGCGCGCCACGTGCGGCGCCGCGCCGCGCTGCCGCTGGTCGCGATCACGGGCTCGGTCGGCAAGACCACCACCAAGGAGATGACGGCGCAGCTGCTGGCCACGCGCGGGGCCGTGCTGAAGACCGAGGGCAACCTCAACAACCAGTACGGCCTGCCGCTCACGCTGCTGCGCCTGCGCCCCGAGCACACAGCGGCGGTGGTCGAGCTCGGCATGTCCGCGCCCGGGGAGATCCGCGCCCTCGCCCGGCTCGCCGAGCCGGACGTCGCGACCATCACCAGGGTGGCGCCGGTGCACCTCGAGTTCTTCCCCGACGAGGACGCGATCGCCGCGGCGAAGGCGGAGATCCTGGAGGGCCTCGGGCCCGACGGGGTCGCGGTGCTCAACGGCGACGACCCGCGCCTGCGCCGGATCGGCGAGGGCTTCGCGGGCCGTGTCGTCTGGTTCGGGCGCGATCGCCGCTTCGAGGTCTCGGCCGAGTCCTGGCGCGGTACGGCCTCCGGGATGCGCTTCGGGCTGCGCATCGCCGGCCGCGCGCTCGACGTCGCCCTGCCGCTGGCCGGGCCCCACTTCGTCTCGAACTTCCTCGCGGCCGCGGCCGCCGCCCACGTGCTGGGCGTCGCCCCGGAGGCGATGGCGGAGGCGGCGCTGTCGCTGTCCGCCGCCCGCCACCGCGGGGAGCTGCGGCGCCTGGGCGAGGGCGTCAGCCTGCTCGACGACTGCTACAACTCCTCGCCCGCCGCGCTCGAGGCCGCGCTCGTCGCCCTCGCGCTCGTGCCCGGCCGGCGCCGGGTCGCGCTGCTCGGCGACATGCTCGAGCTGGGCCCCGCGGGCCCCGCGCTGCACCGCGCGCTCGGTCGCTCGCTCGCCGGCCGCGTCGAGGTGGTGGCCGGGGTCGGCCCGCTCGCGCGAGGGTTCCTGGACGGCGCGCTCGAGGCCGGCCTGGCGTCCGACGCCGTGCACCACTTCGCGACCGCCGGCGAGGCGGCCACGGTCGTGCCGACGATCGTTCGCCCGGGCGATGCGGTCCTCGTGAAGGCCTCGCGCGGCCTCCGGCTCGAGTCGCTCGTCGACGCGCTGGTCGAGCGCTTCGGGGAAGAGGGGGCCTGAGCCATGCTCTTCCACCTCCTCTACTCGCTGCGCGGCGAGCTCTCCGCGCTCAACGTCACCCGCTACATCACCTTCCGCACCGCGGTCGCGAGCCTCACGGCGCTGTTCCTGGTGCTGGCGCTCGGGCCCTGGATGATCGAGCGCCTGCGCCGGCTGCAGGTCGGCCAGTACATCCGCGAGGAAGGACCGCAGGCGCACAAGGCCAAGGCCGGGACCCCGACGATGGGCGGCGTCCTGATCCTGGTCGGCATCCTGGTGCCGACGCTGCTGTGGGCCGACCTGACGAACCGCAACGTCTGGATCGTGATGCTCTCGACGCTCGCCTTCGGCGCCGTCGGCTTCGCCGACGACTACATCAAGGTCGTGCGCAAGCGCAGCCTCGGCCTGACCGCCCGGGTGAAGCTGGCGTGCCAGGTCGCGATCGGCCTGACGGTCGGCAGCGTCGTCTACCTGCTCGCGCTGTACGACCCGCGCGAGTACTCGACGCGCATCGTCTTCCCCTTCTTCAAGCAGGTCGTGCCCGAGCTCGGCCTGCTCTACATCGTCTTCGCGGTCCTGCTGCTGACCCTCGCCAGCAACGCAGTCAACCTGACCGACGGGCTCGACGGCCTCGCGATCGGCACCACGCTGATCGCCGCCGCGGCGTTCAGCGGGCTCGCCTACGTCTCGAGCCACGCCCGCTTCGCCGACTACCTCGACCTGCTGCACCGGCCCGGCGCCGGCGAGATCACCGTCTTCTGCGGGGCGATGGTCGGGGCCTCGATGGGCTTCCTGTGGTGGAACTGCTACCCGGCCCAGGTGTTCATGGGCGACGTCGGCAGCCTCGCGCTCGGGGGCGCCCTCGGCACGGTGGCGATCCTGATCAAGCAGGAGCTGGCGCTGTTCTTCGTCGGCGGGCTGTTCATGGTCGAGGCGTTCTCCGTGATGATCCAGGTCGCCTCGTTCCGCCTCACGGGCAAGCGGGTCTTCCGCATGTCGCCGCTGCACCACCACTTCGAGCTGGTGGGCTGGAAGGAGCCGCAGATCATCATCCGCTTCTGGATCGTGGCCTTCATCTTCGCGCTGTTCACGCTGATGACGCTCAAGCTGCGGTGAGGTGAGAGAACCCGTGGAGCGCCTCGTGCTGGTCGTCGGTCTCGCGCGGTCCGGTGTCGCGGCGGCGGCGTTCCTCGCCCGCCGCGGGGCGGCCGTCGTGGCCGTCGACCGCAAGCCCGAGGCCGAGCTGCCGCCCGAAGCCCTGGCGCTGCGCGCCCTGGGCGTGCGGCTCGAGCTCGGCCCGCACCGGAAAGAGACGTTCCTCGCCGCCTCGCTCGTCGTCGTCTCGCCGGGCGTCCCCTGGGAGCTGCCGGAGCTGGCGGCAGCGCGCGCCGAGGGCGTCGACGTCATCGCCGAGATCGAGCTCGGCTACCGCCACCTGCAGGGCCGCGTCGCGGCGGTGACGGGAACCAAGGGCAAGTCGACCACCACCGCCGCGCTCGGCGCCATGCTGCGCGAGGCGGGGCTCGACGCCCGCGTGGGCGGCAACATCGGCACGCCGCTCGTCGGTCTCGTCGAGGGCTCGACGCCCCGCAGCGTCTTCGCCGTCGAGGTCTCGAGCTTCCAGCTCGAGGGCATCGTGCGCTTCCACCCGCAGGTGGCGGTGTGGCTCAACCTCTCCGCCGATCACCTCGACCGCCACCCGACGCTCGAGGCCTACGTCGCGGCCAAGGCGCGCCTCTTCGAGAACCAGGACGCCTCGGACTGGGCGGTCGTCAATGCGGACGACCCGGTCGTGCTCGGGGCCGCGCGCCGGGCGGCTGCCCGCCGGCTGCCGGTGCGCACGAGCGGCGCGCCGCTCGCGGGCGAGGGCGCCTGCTTCGAGCAGGGCCTCGCGCGCCTGCGCCTCGACGGCCGCGAGGAGACCCTCTTCGCGCGCGCCGACATCGCGCTGCCGGGCGAGCACCTGGCCGGCGACCTGCTGGTGGCGGCGACCGCGGCGCGGCTGCTCGGTGCCGAGCCCGGCGCGATCGCCAGCGCGGTGCGCGGCTTCCGCGGCGTCGAGCACGTGCTGGAGCTCGTGGCCTCGCGCGACGGCGTCGACTACTACAACGACTCGAAGGCCACGAACGTCGACGCCGCCCTGTGCAGCGTCCTCGCCTTCGCGCGCCCGGTCGTGCTGATCCTGGGCGGCCGCTACAAGGGCGGCGAGTTCGCGGCGCTCGCTCCCGCGCTGCGGGCCCGGGGCTCGCGCGTCGTCGCCATCGGCGAGGCCCGGGAGCGCGTCGCCGCCGCCCTCTCGGCACAGGTCCCCGTCGAGCCGGCGGCCAACCTGCGCGACGCCGTCGCGCGCGCACAGGCGCAAGCGCGGCCGGGCGACGTGGTGCTGCTGGCGCCGGCCTGCTCGTCCTTCGACATGTTCGTCGACTACGCCGAGCGCGGCCGCGCCTACAAGGACGAGGTGCGCCGGCTGCTCGGTGCGCCGACCGCACCCGGGGGCGCCCGTGGCTAAGAAGCTGAGCACGGATCTCACCCTGCTCGCCGTCGCCCTGGGCCTGATGTTCTTCGGCACGGTGATGGTCTGGAGCGCCTCCTCCGCGCTCGCCCAGGAACGCCACGGCAACGCCTACTACTTCGCGCTCAAGCAGGGGCTGTGGGGCCTGATCGGCATCGGCGGCATGGTCGCCGCGCTGCGCCTGGACTACCGTGCCCTGCGCCGGCCCGTGGTCGTCTACTCGCTGCTCGCCGCCTCCACCCTGCTGCTGATCGCGGTGCTGTTCCTGCGCCCGGTGAACGAGACGCACCGCTGGATCCGGCTCGGCGCGCTCTCTTTCCAGCCCGCCGAGCTCGCGAAGCTGTCGATCGTGCTCTTCCTCGCCTACTTCGTGGAGCGCCGCGGCGAGCGCATGAACGACTTCCTGCAGCTGTTCCCGGCTCTGCTGCTCGTGGCCTGGCTCGGCTTCCTGGTGCTGATCCAGCCCGACCTCGGCACGGCCTTCTGCCTCGTGCTGACCGGCGGCGTGATGCTCTTCGTGGCCGGCGTGCGCCTGCGCTACTTCGCGGTCCTCGCGATCCCGGCGCTCGCCGTGCTCTACGTCGCGATCGCCTCGGTGCCGTGGCGGCGCGGGCGGCTCGTCACCTTCCTCAACCCGTGGGCCGATCCGCAGGGCGCCGGCTACCAGGTGATCCAGAGCCTGATCGCCGTCGGCACCGGCGGCGTCACCGGCGTCGGCCTGATGGAGGGGCGCCAGAAGCTGTTCTACCTGCCCTACCCCTACAGCGACTTCATCTTCGCGGTGATCGGCGAGGAGCTCGGGATGCTCGGGGCGATGGCGGTCGTGCTGGCCTTCGTGGTCCTGCTCTGGCGCGGGCTGCGCGCGGCCTGGGGCGCGCCGGACGAGTTCGGCCGTTTCCTGGCGGTCGGCATCACGCTCTCGATCGTGTTCCAGGCCCTGATCAACGTCTCGGTCACGCTCGGCCTCCTGCCCACCAAGGGCATCCCGCTTCCCTTCATCAGCGCGGGCGGCAGCTCGCTCGTCTTCGCGCTCGTGGGCATCGGCCTCGTGGCCAACGTGTCCCAGCACGCCGACTGACCATGGCTACCACGATCCTGATCGCGGCAGGCGGCACCGGGGGGCACCTCTTCCCGGGCATCGCCGTGGCGGACGAGCTCGTGCGCCGCGACCCGGCCACGCGGGTCGTCTTCGCCGGCACCGCGCGCGGGCTCGAGACGCGGCTCGTGCCGCGCTCGGGCTACGCGCTGGAGCTGCTGCCGATCCTGCCGCTCAACGGCGTCGGCCTCGCCCGCGCGCTCGCGGGCCTGGCGCTGCTGCCCTGGGGCATGGCGAGGGCCGCGGCGCTCCTGCTGCGGCTGCGTCCCGCAGCCGTCCTCGGGATCGGCGGCTACGCCGGCGGGCCGCTCACCCTGCTGGCGGCGCTCTTCGGGGTGCGCGCGATCCTGCTCGAGCCGAACGCCCGCCCCGGCTTCACGAACCGGGTGCTGCGCCCGTTCGTGCGTGCGGCCGCCTGTGCCTACGAGGAGGCGCGGGCGAGCTTCGGCCGCAAGGGCGTGCTGACGGGCAACCCGGTGCGCGGCGGCTTCGCCGCGCTGCCGCGCAAGCCGCACCGCGAGCCGCTCAGCCTGCTCGCCTTCGGTGGCAGCCAGGGCTCGCGCGTTCTCAACGAGGCCTTGCTGCAGGCGCTGCCGCGCCTGCCGCCGGCGGCGCGGCTGCGCATCGTGCACCAGACGGGCCCGGCGCCGCGCGAGCGCGTGGCCGCGGCATACGCCGCGGCCGGCCGCGAGGCCGAGGTGGTCGCCTTCCTCGATCCGATGGAGCGGCGCTTCGCCGAGGCCGATCTCGTGCTGGCCCGCAGCGGCGCCACCACCTGCGCCGAGCTCGCGGCCGCCGGCAAGGCCTCCGTGCTCGTGCCCTTCGCACAGGCCGCCGACGACCACCAGCGCGCCAACGCGCGCGCCCTGGCCTCGGCCGGGGCCGCGGTCGTGGTCGACGAGCGCGAGCTGCCCGGCGGTCGGCTGGCCGAGGCGCTCGGCGCCCTCGTCGACGCGCCCGAGCGGCTGCTGGCGATGGAGGACGCGGCGCGCGGGCTGGCGCGCCCGGACGCCGCCGCGCGGGTCGCCGACCTGCTCCTCGGCACGGCGGAGGCACGCCGTGTATAGCAAGTACCAGCACGTCCACTTCGTCGGCATCGGCGGCTCGGGCATGAGCGGGATCGCCGAGGTGCTGCTGAATCTCGGCTATCGCGTCTCCGGCTCCGACCTCAAGCGCTCGCCGCTGACGGACCGCCTCGCTGCCCTCGGCGCGCGCATCGCCGAGGGCCACGCCGCCGAGCACGTCGGCGACGCGCACGTGGTCGTCCTCTCGGCCGCCGTCTCGCGCACGAATCCCGAGCTCGTCGAGGCCCGCCGCCGCGGCATCCCGGTGATACCGCGCGCCGAGATGCTGGCGGAGCTGATGCGCCTCAAGTACGGCATCGCCGTCGCCGGCAGCCACGGCAAGACGACCACCACCTCGATGCTGGCGCTCGCCCTCGACCGCGGCGGGCTCGACCCGACCGTGGTGGTGGGCGGCCGGCTCGGCGTCCTCGGCTCGGGCGCTCGCCTCGGCCGCGGCGACTTCATGGTGGCCGAGGCCGACGAGTCCGACCGCTCGTTCCTCAAGCTGACGCCGACGATCGCGGTGGTCACGAACATCGACCGCGAGCACCTCGACGCCTACCGCGACCTCGCCGACATCCAGGACGCCTTCGTCGGCTTCCTCAACAAGGTGCCCTTCTACGGCGCCTGCGTCGTCTGCCTCGACGACGCCCCGGTCCAGGACGTGCTGCCCCGGATCGAGCGGCGGGTGGTGAGCTACGGCCTGACGCCGCAGGCGCGCGTCTCGGCGCGCGAGCTCGAGCTGGGCCCGACCGGCTCGCGTTACGCCGCGACACTCGACGGCGTCACCCTCGGCACCGTCACGCTCGCCGTCCCCGGCGCCCACAACGTGGCGAACTCGCTCGCGGCACTCGCGGTGGCGCTCGACATCGGCGTCGCCTTCGAGCCGATCCGCGCGGCGCTCGAGTCCTTCACCGGCGTCGACCGCCGCTTCCAGGTGCGCGGGGAGTCGGGCGGCGTCCTCGTGGTCGACGACTACGGGCACCACCCGACCGAGATCCGCGCGACGCTCGAGGCGCTGCGGCGGCGGGCGGGTCCGCGCCGCACGCTGGTGCTGTTCCAGCCCCACCGCTACACGCGCACCCAGGCGCTGTGGGACGAGTTCTGCAAGGCCTTCCACCAGGCCGACGTGCTGCTGCTGACGGACGTCTACGCCGCCTCCGAGGAGGCGATCCCCGGCATCTCGTCCGAGGGGCTGGCGGCCGCGATCGCGCAGCGCGGCCACCGCCAGGTCGTCTACGCGGGGGACCTCAAGGCGGCCAGCGACAGGCTGGCCCAGGAGGCCCGCGAAGGCGACGTCGTGCTGACCCTCGGCGCCGGCAGCGTCTGGACGGCGGGCGAAGACCTGCTGCGCAGGAGGGCCGCGTGAGCGCCACCCTCCGAACCGCCGCGCGGGGGTGGCTGCGATGAGCCGCCGCGGGCTGCCCGTCGGACCGCCGCCGCCGCAGGAGGACCTCGTGGACCTGCCGCTCGACGCGGCGGTGCCCGAGTCGCCCTTCCTGCGCCCCCAGCGCCGGACGCGGGTGCGACCGCGCCGTCGCGGGCTCACGCCCCGCCTGCTGCTCGGCCTGCAGGTGGCTGCGGTGGGTCTGCTGGCGGCCGTCGGGGCCTGGACCGCGTGGCAGCGCGTCTTCGCGAGCGACCGCCTGCGGGTGGGCCGGCTCGAGGTGCGCGGCAGCCACTTCCTCTCCGAGGGCGAGGTGCGCGCCCTGATCGGGCCCGCGGTCGGCGAGAGCATTCTCGGCCTGGACATCGAGTCGCTGAAGGCGCGCCTGCGCGCCTCGCCCTGGGTCGCCGACGCCACGGTCACCCGCACGCTGCCCGACACGGTGCGCGTCGAGATCCGCGAGCGCCTGCCGCTGGCGCTCGCCGAGCTCGACCGGCTCTACCTGATGGACGCCGACGGCGGGCTGATCGACATCTACGGGCCCAAGACCGGGGCGTTCGACCTGCCCATCGTGCGCGGGCTGATCGGCGTCGAGGAAGACTCGCGGCGCGAGCGCGCCCGCCGCGCCGGGGCGCTCTTGAGCGACCTCGCCGAGCTCGGCAGCGAGGTGTCCGAGGTGTACGTCCTGCCGAGCGGGGAGCTGCGCGTCGTCCTGCGCGGGCCCGGCGAGGTGCTGCTCTTCGGCGAGCCGCCGTACCGCGAGCGGCTGGTGACCTTCCTCAGCCTGCGCCAGGACCTCGCCGAGCGCGCGCCCGGCACCGAGCAGTTCGACCTGCGCTTCCGCGGCCGCATCTACGCCAGGCGCAGCGCCGTCGCCGCGCCGGCCCCGTCTGCGCATCCCGCGTCCCCCGCGCCGCGTCCGCCGGGGCCGGTCGCGG
>JBGASI010000171.1:0-8539 GCA_044229815.1 Vicinamibacteria bacterium
ACCCGCGCCACTCCTCGACCACCGCGAACCCGGCCACCCAGCTCTACAACCTGCCGGTCACGATCGACAGGGTCTACGCCACGCGCCGCGACAACCCGACCTGGACCGTAACCTGGGACCTCTCAGGCGTGCCCGCGGACGCCCTCGAGGACGACTCGCGCGCCCCGTACGGCGAGCTGAACATCGACGGCGTGGGCGCGCAGGACATCAGCGGCGTCGCCTGGGGAGACCGCTTCAAGTTCGCGAGCACCACGGCGCCCGTCACCCTCGACAGCTCCTGGACGTGGAACGTCGCGAACACCGTGCCCTACGTGAAGCTGTGGATCGCGTCGACCGACGCGACCATGGGCATCGTGCAGACCCGGACGCTCGCGCAACAGGACGCCGGGGCCGGCCGCGGGCCCTTCAACGCGGACCTGCGGCCGTTCTGGGGCACGACCTCGGCGAACGGCAACGCGGGCGGGCCGAACGTCATGCCGTGGCAGGACGCCTGGCCCTACCAGGCCAACAGCTTCTCGATCGGCCCCGTCCCGAACTCGAACAACAACGCGCGCCTCACCTGGGGCGCGCAGTACGGCTTCCTCGGGCAGCAGAGCTACGACACGCGCAACGGCCTCGTGCCGACCGCCTCCGGCTGGCCAAAGCAGAGCTACTCCGCGCACATCGTGCTCGGCACGCACTCGGCCGGACCGGTCGAGGCCCAGGTCGCGCAGGTCGAGACCGTCCAGACGCTCGCCCTCTCCACGACGATCGGCGCCGTCGCGACGACGGGGCCCGCGGGGATCGGCCGCTCGGACGTCGTCCCCTACGCGCCCGCCGGCTACAACCACGTCTACGGCGCGCTCGCCTTCGTGGCCGCCGGCAACGCGCTCGACGCGAACATCGGTGTCGGCGCGGGCACGCTGCGCAAGCCGCTCGTCGTCGTCTCCAACTACACGAGCGCGGGCTACCCCACCGTCAAGCTGGCCGGCGCCACCCTCGCCCAGGACGTGGACTACTTCCCGTCGCTGCGCCAGGGCGCCAACGAGCTGTGGCTCACCCTCGACCGCGACCTCGGCGGCGCCACGAACCACCTCGAGGTGCTCGGCGGGCCGCCGCCGCCGCCGCTCGACTTCTACACCCTCGTGCCCTGCCGGGTGATCGACACGCGCGCGACGAGCGGGCCCGAGGCCGGGGCGCCGTCCCTGTCCGCCGGCGCCACGCGCACCGTGGCGATCGCCCCGAAGTGCAGCCTGCCCGCCAGCGCGAAGGCGATCTCGGCCAACATGACCGTCACGGGAGCCGGCGCGCCCGGCTACCTGACGCTCTATCCCGCCGACGCCTCGGGCGCGCCCCTCGCCAGCAATATCAACTTCCGCGCTGGCGTGACCCGGGCCAACAACGCCGTGCTGGCGCTGGCCGCCGACGGCAGCGGGATCAAGGTCCTCAACGGCTCCGCCGCCAGCGTCGACTTCATCCTCGACGTCAACGGATGGTTCGAGTAGTCGGCCCTCAGACCTGCACGAACCTGCTGCCCATGGCGCCGCAGATCGGGCAGACGTCGGGCGGCTCGCCGAGCTCGATGTGGCCGCAGACCGGGCAGAGGTGGAAGCTCGCCGTCTCGAGGTCCTTGCCGGCCTTGACGGCCGCGAGCGCCGCTGCGAAGAGCTGCGCGTGGACCTCCTCCGCCTCGACGGCGTAGCCGAACATCCGCTTGGCCTTGTGGCCCGCGGCCACGGCCCGCTCCAGCATCGGCGGGTACATCTCCTTGAACTCGTACGTCTCGCCGGCCACCGCCTCGGCGAGGTTCTCGGCCGTCGAGTGGACCCCGTCGAGCGCCGCGAGGTGCCCGTGCGCGTGGATCGTCTCGGCCTCGGCCGCCGTGCGGAACAGCTTCGCCACGTTCGCGAAGCCCTCCTGCTCGGCCTTCTTCGCGAACGCGAGGTACTTGCGGTTCGCCTGGCTCTCGCCGGCGAAGGCTTCCCTGAGGTCGGCTTCAGTGGTGGTCATGGTCGTCCTTTCGAGCCCGGAGCAGGCTCGCGAGGCATGGTACTCCCGCCCGCTCCGCGTTCGGGCGGGGTGGCGATGACCTCAGTCGCTACGCCTCCCCGATGAAGCGCACGATCTCCGAGGCCACGAACACCTGGTCGCGCTTGCGGCCCGTGGCTTCCTCGAGCACACCGGCCGCCACGAGCTTGCGCACGCTCGCCGAGGCGCTCGCGAAGGTGACCCCGAGCAGGCCTGCGACGTCGGCGATCGTCACCGAGGGTCGGTGGAAGAGATGATCCGCCAGCTTCAGAAGCAGGGCGGAGGAACGCGCCGACTGGAACTGCGCCTGGTAGCGCTCGCGTAGCGCGAGGAGCCCCTCCGTCTGCCGCAACCCGTCACGTGCCGACTCCGCCACGCCTGCGAGAAAGAAGCGGATCCAGCCGTCCCACTCGCCCGCCGTGCTCACGGCCAGCATGCGGTCCGCGTATTCGCCGCGCCTGCGCTCGAAGTACGCGCTCATGTAGAGCAGCGGATCGCGGATCAGCCTGCTGGCCACGAGGCTCAGCGTGATCAGCAGGCGTCCGATGCGTCCGTTCCCGTCACGGAACGGGTGGATGGCCTCGAACTGGTAGTGCGCGAGCGCGACCTTCACCAGCAGCGGAAGCGCCGAGGGCGACGGCTCCTCGTTGAGGTACCGTTCGAGGTCCTCGAGAGCCGCGCGCATCTCCGTCGGCGGCGGCGGGACGAAGCGAGCCTCGCGAATCGACGATCCTCGCGCCCCGATCCAGTTCTGGACCGTCCGCAGCTCCCCGGGCCGTTCGCGGTCGCCTCGGACGCCCTCGAGCAGAACTGCGTGGAGTTCCTGGAGCAGACGGATGCACAGCGGCAGGTCGGCCAGCCGGGCCATCCCGTGCTCGAGGGCTCGAACGTAGTTGAGCACCTCGCGCGTCTGCTCGAGCCCGCTCTCGAGATGAGGAACCACGGCGTCCGCGGCTTCCAGGACCAGGACGTCATGCGGCGTCGCGATGGTGCCCTCGATGCGGCTCGACACGATCGCCTCCCGATGGAGGAGTGGCGAGCCCACCAGATACGGGTTCTGCAGCCGCCCAGCTCGGCTTCGCGCCGCGTCCGGCGGCCTCAGTCGAAGCGGCGGAGCCAGAGCGCCGTCCCCTCGGGGCCGAACGAGCCGTACTCGATCGGCCCCAGGGCGGGATGCTCCGCCATCCGCAGCGGGCCCAGCACGTGCGCCAGCTCGCGATACAGCGGCAGGCGCTCACCGAGCTGGAGGTCGCCCGTCTGCGGTTGTTCGCCGAGTCGGAAGATCACGCCGCGATCGTGGATCGGAAGCGTCTCGATTGCCGGGTCGAGCCCGGAGCGCAGGGACTCGACCCCGCCGACTCGCGACAGGAAGCGGTCGCCGACCAGTGTCAGCCAGTTGACGCCCTTGATCGCCTCCTGGCCGCGCAGCACCGTGCCACCGCAGTCGTCGATCTCGAACCCCGGAAAACGGCGGCTGATGGCCGGCAGGATCCAGCTCCTCGTCTGGCGATCCGGCTCCGACTGATTGAGGGCGAGCCCCCCGTAGCCGTGAAAGAGGGGCAGCCGGACGGCCCATTGGCGCACGAGCTCGACGAAGCGCGCGGCACCCGCCACGCCCGCGTAGGCCTCGGGCGGGAACGACGCGCGGACGAACGAGAGCGGCCCGGAAGCGTCGCCCTGCAGGTACGACTGGAAACCGAGGGCGCTGGGCGACTCGTACGAAGCGCCCGCGCTCATGGTCCAGGCATAGAGCGTCATGGCCTTCGCGCGATCGCGCAGCCGCTCGACGGGCCGCCGCAGGCGCTTCGCCGTTGCCGGCCGGAACCGGCCCAGGTCCTCGTCGGCGTACCAGGTCAGCCGTGGACCCCAATCCGCGAGGAACGTCTCCAGACACGCCACGACGCCCTCGGCGTGGTCGGCGACCGCCCCCCGGAAATAGAGCGTCACGGCCAGCGCCGGCACCGCCAGCTCCCGGATCGACGCCCAGTCGAGATCGGTCTCGCCGCGCTCCAGCGCGTCCAGGAACGGCGCCGCTTCGCTCTCGAAGGCCCGCTTCAGGGGAGTGAGGCTCATGGCACTTCCGCCCCTGCGTCAATGCGCACGGCCGCGATCATGCCACAGCGGTTTCCCCGCGGGCGCGCCCTCGGAGCACAGCGATCTTGCCGCCCGTCGGCGCCTTGCCCTCGACGGCCTCCGGGTCGAGAGTCCTGCTTGGGTCCTGGATCACCACCAGCGCCGCCAGGGCCGGTCGCTCGCCTGATTGCAGGACTATCGTAGAGACTACAAACGACGGAGGCCCCCCGCGAGTTGCCGAGGGCCACCGTCACCGAGGGCGGTCGCCCTCAGCGGAACGGCCGAAAACGCAGGCCGCCCCAGAACTGATAGTTGTCGTCGAGGGCACCGAGCTCGTTGAGCGGCGCGCGCGCCTGGGCGACGAGCTGGAAGCTGCCCCGCCGGTTGAGGTCGACGCCGCCCTGGATCAGGAAGGCCACCGAGCGGGAGCCGGTGTCGAGGGTGAGGTCCCAGGCCGAGACGCCGCCGCCGACGAAGCCGCGCGCGAAGAGGTAGTTGAGCGCCACGTCCCCGAACAGGCTCGAGTTCTTGCTGTCGCGGGTGTCGAACTTGCCGCCGAGGGCGACCTCGAGCTCGGCGCTCGCACCGAGCTTCGGCTGGAAGCCGATCTCGACCCCGACGAGCGGAGCGCAGCGGGCGCCCGGGCTGCCCGGCCCGGAGTCGTGCAGCATGCGCTCCTTGCCGAAGTAGGCCCCGAGGAAGAGGGGCAGTCCGCCCTTGACGTCGACGCTCGCCTGACAGGAGTTCGTCGAGACGCGCCCCGCCGCGTCGGTGACGACGGCGCGCAGCGTGTACGCGCCGCCCTTCCTGAGGACGACGTCACTGCGCGAAAGGACGGGAGCGCTGAGCGTCACGGTCTCCACGACGGCGTCCCCGCGCACGATCTCCACCCTCGCCAACTTGACGCCGCCCTGTGCCCCGGGCGCCACGCTCGAGCCCGTGAGGTCGAAGCGAATCCGCTGGCCGACCTTGGCCTCGTGCGGCAGGACCGTGATGGCGCACGTCGGCAGGCAGGCCTTCACGGATACGGACGTCGCGCCGCTGGCGCCGCCGGCGTTGGCCGTGACCTCGTACGTGCCGGGCTGGGAGAACCCGGGGAGCGTTGCGCTGAACTTCCCACCTGCAAGGACGCCGGAGGCGACCTGTCGGCCGTTGACCGCCAGCACCACCTTGCCGTCGGGCGACGCGCTTCGCACGTCGACGGTGACGGCGACCGGCTGTGCGACGCAGGCCTCGCGGGGCAACCCGACGCTGACCGCCGGAGCGAGCCCCTGCCTGCTCGCGCAGGGGCCCGTCTCGTCCTTGCCGCGATCCTCGACCCAGAAGTTGCCGCAGAGCCTGGGCACGACCACGCGGTAGCGCGTGCAACTCGAGGAGAACTCGAAGGCCCACGCTTCGATCGGCTCGCGGCCGGCCCAGAGGACGTTCATCAGCGCGTAGGGTTTCCTGTCACGCCCCTTGCTGCGCGAAGCCATGAAGGGCAGACGCGTGCCGGGCGCGATCCGCAGCTCCGTGATCTCGGCAGTTGCCGCCGCGCGATCGAAGTCCTCAAGGCCGCCCCTCCAGCCGGCGCCGCTGAGGATGGCAGACACGTCATCCCTGGTCTTGTCGCCGCGCAGCAGGACCCGCACGTCGCCGCTCTTCGTGAGCGGCTTCGGTGCGAAGCGCGTCGCCGCCGTGCCCAGCCGGACCGCCGTGTGGTCCTGCGCATGGGCACAGATCGCGACGAGGCCCAGCGCGGCGGCGGAAGTGAGAATCGCGGCACGCTTCAGTCTCATGGTCTGGTCTCCTGTTCCTTGCGGGGAGCCCCACGCGAACGCGCGAGCCTCGCGGGTCTCGGAGCAAGCCGCGTGCCATGACGTGCCCGCGTTCGAGCGACTGCGGGGTCGAGGAGGCGGGTCGACCTCTCGGGGAGAGACGACGACGCGGCGGCTGGGGGTAGGGGCGTCTCGGCGCGACGCCCGCCTCACTCCACCACGGCCGAGCCCGAGAAGCCTGGCCCGAGACCCGCGGCCTTGCGCTGCTCCGCCAGCTTCGGATAGTCGCCGAGCCAGACGAGCTGCGATTTCGCGCTCGTGAGGCCCGTGGTGCGGGAGTAGTACTGGCCGAGGCTCGCGGCGATGTTGCGCTTCTGCAGGGCGGCGCGGATCTCGGCGAGGCTCTCGAGCGTGAGCTTGATGTAGTTCTCGAGGCTCGTGTCGGTGTGGGCGCGCAGGCCGAGGTCCCGGCACACCTGCTCGCGGAAGCGCAGGAGCCGATGCAGCAGCTCGGGGGCGGACGCCTCCGGAAAGTGGGCGCCGATCGAACGCGGGCGGCGGACGAGGGCCGCGGCGGGGAGGGGCTTGCCGCTCGCGACGCCGAGCGACCAGCCGTCGTCGAGCCAGGCGTTGAGCATGCAGCGCAGCTCGATCGGGCCACCGACCGCGGGGAAAGGCTGGAGGATGACGCCGTAGCAGCCGTGGCGGCGCTGGGCGTAGATGCGGCAGAAGGTCGGCGCGTGGGTCGGGCTGTCGGCGACCGGCGCCGCGTCGAGGAGCTTCTCGAAGCCCAGAGCCTCCAGCTCGCGGCTGAAGGCGTCGAGCCGAGGCCGGTCGAGCTGCGGGAACTGCTCGGGGATCGCGGGCGGGAAGGACATCGTCGTCGCCACGCTGCGCAGCAGCCGCCGCTTGAGGCCGAAGAGCGTGAGCAGCCAGCCCCAGACGGTGGCCGTCTTCAGCGCGGAGAGGCCCAGCCACAGCAGGAGCAGGAAGAGCAGGAAGGGCATGACCGAGCTGGAGGGCACGCCGCCCTTGCTGCGCGCCTCGAACTCGGCGCGCGGGATCTCGCGCCAGCCCGCGTCGGCGAACAGCACCCGCGAGGGCGGAGAGAGGCGATCGCCCGTCAGCTCTACGGTGCTCGCGAAGGGCATGAGCGGGTCGTCGCCCCGCGTGGCGCGCAGGACGAGCGCCACGTCGCCGGAGGCGAGCGGGATCGGCAGCGTGGCGGGGCCGCTGGCGCCCTCGTGGCCCAGCAGGCGCCGGAAGCTCCAGCCGGCGCTGCGCAGCCGCTCGCGGGCCGGGCGCGGGACGAAGTGATAGCCGCCGATCTCCGCGGCCTCGTCCTGCGCGTCCTCGGCCTCCAGGATCGGGCCTCCGGCCGCCGGCGAGGGCGCCGTCCTGCCGGGCGGCCGGCGCGTGAACTCCCGGCCCGTCCAATGGAAGCCCGCGCCTTCGTCGGCGGCGAACCGCCCGCGCGCGACGAGTCCGCCGTCTTCGAGGTCCCAGTCGAGCGAGAGCGCCGTGCCGTCCAGCTCGTGCCGCTCGACGCGGTCGCCGGCGATGCGGTAGGCGGTTCTCGCGCCGCCCAGCTGCCGCCAGTCGCGCCAGGGTGTCGTGACGAGCGGCCACCAGCCCGAGGCGGGCAGGCGCTCCAGCAGCGCGTTCGTCCGGCGGCCCATCGCGAAGCGGTCGACGAAGACGAAGGTCTCGTCCGCGTGCCAGAAGGCGACGACGCCCACCAGCTGCTCGCGCGACTCGCAGCGCCGCGGGAGCAGCAGCCACAGCCCGGCGACCGCCGCTGCCAGCGCGAGCGACAGCAGGACGAGGCTACGACGCATGGACGGCCTTCTCGCGCGCGGCCTCCGCGCTGGCCAGGGCGGAGGCCAGGGCCCAGACGAACTCGGGGCGCGCGTCCCCCACCACCACCACCGCGGCGCGGTCGCCGAGCTCGTGATACCACTCGATCTCGCGCTCGTAGGCCGCGTTCTCGTCCTCGACGCCCTCGTAGTGCTGGAGCTCGTGGACGAGGGTGCCGGCCAGGCGGATCGCGGCGTACGTGCGCTGCGCGCGCTCCGGCACGTCGAGATCCGGGAACGGGAGCCGGCGGACCACGAGGTCGTCCGGGCGCAGGTAGATGCGCTTCACGAGGCCGAGCGCGTTCACGTAGACGGCGCTGCGCCCGCCGCCCAGGCGCGGCGCCACGCGGATCTGCCCCGAGTCCCGCAGCGTCGCGAGGGAGGCCGCGAGCTCGTCCTCGCCCCAGGCCCGCAGCCGCCCCAGCAACTCGGCGAAGGCCGCGGCCTCCGGCCCGCTGCGCGCGTCGAGCACGAACGTCTCGCGGCCGGCGAGCCCGTCGGCCTTGTACTCCGCGATCTCCAGGATCGCGTAGTAGGTGGAGACGACGATCGCCGCCGCCACGGCGAGCTTCAGGAGCGTGGCCACGTTCACGATCGCGGCGGGGCCGGGCGGTCCCGGCCTTCCATCACCCCGAGGATCCAGCCCTCGACCTGGGCCGTGGCCCGTTCCTCCGGTGTCAGCGGCGGGTCGAGGAACTGCGCCAGGCTGCCGCCGAGGTCCGTGCCGCGCAGCCACTCGGCGGCCACGTAGGCGTCGTGCTGGTCGGGGGTGCGGCCCTGCTCCGCCAGGCTCCGCCGCCACATCGACGGGTACGCCTCGACCACGGCGGAGCGGCCCGCGGGCAC
>JBGASI010000172.1:0-15291 GCA_044229815.1 Vicinamibacteria bacterium
AACGGTCGGCGAGGACGGCCTCGAGCACCTCGCGCGCGCGGACGAGGTCGTCGCTGCCGACGTCCGCGGCCCCGCGCGCCGGCACGTCGCCCGGCGACGATTCACGGTCTTCGGCCATCCGACTAGTTTACAGCCTGCCGCTACTCGAACCAGCCGTTGACGTCGAGGACCACGTGCACGGTGCCCGGGGCGGCTTGCCCGGAGTAGACGGTGATCGCCGCCGCCGAGCCGAGCTGCACGATCGCGTTGTTCGCTCGCGTCAGGCCGATCCGGAAGTTCACCACCGAGGAGGTCGGCAGGGGTCCGCCGGCCGGGAAGAGGCGCAGGTGCCCGTCCGCCGTCGCGTCCACCGCCGTCACGTTGAGCGACACCGCCTGCGCCGTCATCGGGATGCCGCACGCGGCGCCGATCGCCAGGTCACGTTGCTGGCCTCCCGCGAGCGGCGCGCCCGCCCAGGGGCCGGCGACGAGCCGGCTGTCGAGCACACGGCAGGGCGACACCGTGTAGAAGTCCGCGCCGGAGAGGTCGTCGTTCGTGATCGTGCCGCCTCCCTGCGCGTCGGCGATCGTCGCGCCGGCCGCGCCCGAGAGGTTGACCGTGAACGTCTCGTCCGCCTCCACGGCCGCGTCTCCGTTCACCGTGACCGCGACCGTCTTGGAGGTCTGGCCGGCGAGAAACGTCAGTGTCCCGGACGCGGCCACGTAGTCGCTGCCTGCCGTCGCCGTGCCGTTCGCCGTGGCGTAGGCCACCGTCACCGTCGACGCGCTCGGCGCCGACAGCGTCACCGTGAACGTCGCCGTCGTCGTGCCCGAGTTGCCCTCCGCGACGGTCACGTCGTCGATCGACAGCGACGGCGCGTCGTCGTTGGTGATCGTGCCGACGCCCTGCGCGTCCGCGATCGTCGCGCCGGCGGCGCCCGAGATGTTGAGGTTGAACGTCTCGTTCGCCTCGACCGTCGTGTCGCCGTTCACGGTGACCGCGACCGCCTTCGAGGTCTGGCCGGCGAGGAACGTCAGCGTCCCGGACGTGGCCACGTAGTCGCTGCCCGCCGTCGCCGTGCCGTTCGCCGTCGCGTAGCCCACCGTCACCGTCGACGCGCTCGGCGCCGACAGCGTCACCGTGAACGTCGCCGTCGTCGTGCCGGAGCTGCCCTCCGCCACGGTGACGTCGTCGACAGAGAGCGACGGCAGGCCCGGGCCAGTCCACTCCACGCGGTCGACCCAGCCCGTGTCGCTGCCCGAGCTGATGGTCGTGTCCTTCGTGTACGTCCAGCGCGCCACGTGCGTCCCGGCCGGAATCGAGAGGCTCACCTGCGCCCAGGCCGTCTCCCCAGAGATCGGGGTGGCCGAGGAGACGCCGTCGACGAAGAACCGGAGATAGTCCCAGCTCGCTTCGGAGGAGACCTTCCACCAGAAGCTGAGGGTTCCCGGGCCGCTGACGGTCGTCTGCAGGTAGGTCGACTGGTTGTCGGCCACGTCGCCTCCCTGGGCCGCGGTCGACCCGTAGTAGACGGTCGCGGCCTCCTCGAACCAGGCCGCGGCGCCTGCGGTCTTGAAGGCGAGGCTGCAGTTGTCGAGCGCGGTGCAGGCGAGCAGTGGAAGGTTGACGGTGATCCCGTCGCTGTTGCCCGACCACGCCGTCGTCGTGCCGACACCGTTCATCGCCCGCACGCGCGCATAGTAGGTGGCGCCGTCCGCGGCGTCCGCGACCGTCCAGCCGAGCGCGCCACCCACCCAGCCGTCGTACTTGTCGTTCCCGCCCGGTGTCGTGCCGACCTGGAGCTGGTACGCGACGATCCCCGACTCGGGGTCGGCGGCGCTGCCCTGCGTCCAGTTGAATACCAGGCTGTCGCCGGCCTTGCTGGCTCCCTCGTCCGTGGGCGTGCTCGGCGCGCCGGTGGGTCCGGTCGCGTCGACGATCTCGTCGATGTGCACGCTCATCGGGCTGCCCGTGGCGGAGATGGTGTTGACCAGCATCGGGTTCGCCACGCTGTCGTAGCGGGCGATCGAGGGGAACGTCCCGGGGCCGAACGTCTTGCCGCCGACGTAGTAGTCGCCGGCGTTGGCGCTGCCACCCGCCTCGATCTGCTCGAGGCCGTCGGCCTCCATCAGCCGCAGGAGCTTGTGGGACGTGTAGGAGTTGTCGTAGAGGTAGTTCGTCGACCCGGCGTTGAGCCGCGCGTCGAGGTGCCAGACCAGGAGCCCGTCGGCCGGCTGGGTGACGTCGTTCCCCGTGCGCGTGCGGTTCTGCAGCATGAAGTACTCGGCGAACGGCTGGCTGGTGGCGCCCTTCGAGAAGATCACGGCGTCGCCGAAGGAGCCCGCCGAGCGCAGCGAGAGGGTGTTGTTCCCTCCGGAAACCACGGTCGGCGTCAGCCAGTCGAGCAGGAACTTGCTGAAGCAGTTGTGGTCGCCCCAGTTGCCGTCCATCATGTCGAGGCCGCCGAGACCGCCGTCCGGGCCGAGGGTGGTGTCGTAGTCGTAGTAGTCCGGCAGGCCGAGCGCGTGGCCGGTCTCGTGGATCACGACGAGCGGGCTGAAAGCGCCGCCCACGGGTCGGGACTCCCACTGCCAGGAGTACTTGCGCAGGCGCTTTCCGTCGAGCAGGTAGCTGGCGTCGCCGAAGCTCGTCTGGTAGCCCCACCAGAAGTTGGCCCACCCGTTGTCGGGGCCGGTCCAGATCACCACCATGTAGTCGATGGCCCCGTCGCCGTCGTTGTCGTACTGCGAGAAGTCGTGGCCAGCGGCATTGAACGAGTTGAGGGCCTCCTTGATCAGCGCCTCGCGGCCGGCCGTCGTCTGCGGCACGCTGCTGCGCGGGTAGGCGGTCGTGTACCAGCCGAGCGTGGAGCCCCCGATCTCGAGCTGGTTGTAGGAGGCGCGGCGGTAGAAGTTGCGAACGCTCTCGTACGGCGCGACACCCGAGCCGTTGCCGTACAGCTTGCCGTCGATCGCTGCGTTGGTGTTCGCCGCCGCCGGAGCGTAGTCGGAGAACGCGATCAGCAGCGCGAGGATCTTGACCGTGCCGGTCGTGGGCATGCCCTTCCAGCCGGAGGGCGGCGTGGGGAGGCCGGGGAGCTGGCCCTGTCGCCACTGCTCGAGCTGCAGGCGGTACGCCGCGTCGGCGACGAGGCCGGGATCGACCCTGTGGTTCCCGATCTCGTACGCGCGGCGCACGCGCCCGGCGAGCGACCCGTCGCGGCGGTAGCGGGCGATCTCGGCCCTGGACGGTTTCTCGAGGGCCTCGACGGCCGTGGCGGCGAGCGCGACGAAGAGAATCGACCCGAGGCAGCGCCACGAGACGGCCCAGGCTCGACGCATGGTGCTCTCCTTCCGCCGGGCGAACGCGAACCCCTTCGGACCGAAGGCGTCTCGCCGGCCAGACGGGATTATCCGCCCGGCGCGCGAGGCGGGCCAGCCCCCGGCGACACCCCGGGGCCCGGCGACCGGCGCCGGCTAGAAGAGGCGGCGCCGCACGACGAGGGACTCGCCGGCCTTCACGGGCTCGTCGAGCTTGATCCCGTCTTCGTGGGTCTTGCCGTCGCGCGCGCGCACGACCTTCAGCCGGCCGTTGGAGCCCTCCGGCGTCAGGCCGCCAGCCATCGAGATCAGCTGTCGCGCCGTCAGGCCGGGGAACCAGGCGTAGGCCCCGGGGGTGCGCACCTCGCCGCTGACGAACACCTTCGGCGCCTGCGGCACGAACACGGTGTCGTTCGGTTTCAGCTCGAGGTTCTGGGCGATCTCGCCGGTCTGCAGGTTGCGCACGTTGATGCGGAACACCTCGGCGTTCGGCGCGACCGGGGCCGCCGTGCCGTCGACCTGCGCCGGCAGCACCGGCCCGTCGACCGCGATTCCCGGCTTCGGCCGCACGACGATCACCTCGGCCCCGGCGTTCGCCGTGACGGGGCCGGCCAGAGCCAGCACCTCGACGAGCGTCAGCTTGCCGGAGAGCGGGTACGTGCCGGGCCGGGCAACCTCGCCGACCACGAAGATCGTCTTGCTGCGGAACTCCTGGACGACCACGGTGACCTGGGGACTGCGGATGAAGCCCTTGGCGAGCAGCGTCGTGATCTTCTGCTCGAGCTGCTTGGGCGTCAGGCCCTCGGCCAGGACGCGCCCGACCAGCGGGAACGTGAAGGTGCCGTCGGCCTGCACCAGCACGGTCTGCGTCAGGTCCTCGTGACCGTAGACGGTGATCTTGAGGATGTCCCGGGCGCCGATCTCGTAGTCGGCGACAGCCGGGGGCGTGGTGGGCGAGTCCTGCGCGAGTGCGAAAACGGGAGCGACGAGCGCCGCAAGCGCCAGCGATGCCAGGGCCGCGCGGCACCAGCCGCCGGCCCTCGACTCCAGGGTGCTCACGGACTAACGGCTCGGGCTGGCGGTGCCCTGGTCCCCGCGGCTCGCCACGACCACCGCGGTGGTGATGCCGACGGCCGCGGCTCCCAGGATGACCCAGCCGGTGGCTCCGAGGCCCTTCGCGCCGCCGACGACCGCGACCGCGGGGCGGGTGCTGGCGAACAGGGCCTTCGCGACCGCGCCGCTCGTCAGGCTGGCCGTCTGGCTGCGCGCGAGCGTCTTGCCCGCGCCGTCCTGCACCAGCACGACGTAGTCGCCCGGCGGGACGTCCCGGAAGGCGAACCGGCCCTCGACGACGGGGACGGTCAGGACCGGCCGGCCGCCGGGGTCCTGCAAGACGGCGTTCGCGGCGATGGCCACGGCGTCCGACGGCACCTCGCCCCAGAGGGTGTTCGGTGCGAAGTCCTGCGCCCCAGCGGGCAGCGACGCGAGACACAGCGCCGACGCCAGGATCGCGCTCAACGCCCTGCGCAACATCACGTCCTCCCGCGCGGGCCGCGCGGCCCGCAGTCCACTCTCATAGTATGCCGCGGGGGCGGGCTGTCAACGCCGGCCTACTTGGCGCACGCGGCCGATCCCGGCACCGGCGCCTCGATCACCCTGACCTGCTGGCTCGCGACGGCCCGCTCGCCCTTGTCGTCGACGACGGTGAGCAGGACCGCGTAGGTGATCTCGAGGCAGCGCGCCGCGGTGTCGGGGAACACGTGCACCACCGTCGACGAATCGACCGACTGCTCCGGGGTGCCGTCGCCGAAGCTCCAGACGTAGCTCGCGATCGTCCCGTCGGAGTCCCGGCTGCCGACCGCGTTGAACGAGACCGGCGTCTCCCCGGCCGTGATCGGGGAGACGGGGTTGTAGATGAACGTCGCCGTGGGCGGGACGTTCGGCGCTGCCGGCAGGTCCTCGCACGCCGGCGCGACGAGCGCGACGGGGATCAGGAGCAGCAGTGCGACGCGTGCGGCCATTCTCATGAGTCCTCCATGCTACGGGACGAGCTCGGCCGAGACCCCGTACGTCCAGCGGTCGTAGGACTGGCCGGGCAGCAGGCTGATGCGCCGGAAGTACGTGAGGACGCCGCCGATCCGCAGCGCGTCCGAGAAGCCGCGCAGCAGCGACGCGTTGACCGTGTAGAGGTGGTCGATCCGCGGGATCGAGCCGCTCGAGACGGTGTACGGCAGCAGGTACTTGGCCTCGTCGAAGCCGGCGCCGACGCGCGCGAGCAGGTCGAAGGGCAGGCCGTACTCGGCCGAGCCCTTGAAGCTGGTCAGCACGTACGTGTTGCGGCCACGCTCCTGGGCGCTCGTCAGCGGCACGGCGGAAACGAAGACGTCGCGCAGGAAGCTGCCGGTGAGCCGGCCGCTGCCGCGCACGGGCAGGACCACGTCGGCGAGCACCGCCGGCCCGCGGTAGCTCGGCAGGCTGCCCGAGCTCGCGACCGGGAAGTCGCGCAGGCCGACGAGCACGCGGCCGGTGACGAGCGCCTTCGGGCCGAACTCGAGCCCGCCGAGGTAGCGGTAGGAACGGGTGACGCCGTTGCCGGGGACGCTCACCGCGAAGCGGTCCTCGATCAGCTCCGCCTGCGCCACGAGCGTCGTCAGCGGGGTGAGGGCGTAGCGGCCGATCGCCGTGCCCGTGGAGGTGTCGCGGTTGAGCGAGCGCGCGGTGAGCGGGTTGCCGCCCGCGAAGCCGATCCGCCCGTCGAAGCGGGAGCTGCGGAAATCGCCGCCGCCCGAGAGCGACCAGCGGCGGGTCAGCCGCCACTGCGCGCCGCCGTAGATCCAGCGCTCCTGGCGCAGGGTGCGCTTGTCGATGTCGATCGAGTAGAGCTGGCGCGCCTGCAGCGCGCCGCCGCCGCCCACGAGCGTCAGCGGGCCGATGTCCAGCTCGGCCCGGCCCGTCCCGCCCGGGTCGGTCGAGCGCTCGCTCGAGTAGTTGCGGAAGTAGCTCCAGTCGAGCCAGCCCTCGCCCGAGAGGCGCAGGCGGCTGCGGACCGGGACGAAGCCCTCGAACGAGCCGCGCAGGACGACGGAGGTGTCGGCGACCGGGTTCGTGGGGTCGAGGAACACGTTGTCGTCTCGCCCGGCGTTGCGCAGCTCGAGCTTGGGCTGCAGGCGTAGCGGGCCGACCCGGAACCGCGTCTTGGGCGGCTCGGTCCGGGTGTACTGGGCGGAGACCTGAGGCGCCGCCAGCAGCACGCAGGCGACGGCGCAGGCGGCGAGCCCGACGGCCCGGGGATCGGCCCCGTTCTTCATCGTCCCGGCACTTCCCAGCGATCGGGCCGGCCGTCGCGGGCGACGGAGACGCCCACCCGCTCGAGCGTGCCGTCGGCGCGGAAGAACTCCCAGCGGTCGACGACACCGTCGGCATCGGTGTCGAGCTCGCCACGCTCCGGGCGGCCGGCGGCGCCGTAGATGACCACGGCCTCGGCGCGGCCGTCGCGGTCGGCGTCCTGCAGCAGCCGCTGGATGCGCCCGTCCGGGCCGTAGAGTGCCTGGAAGCGGTCCTTCTGGACGAGCCGGTAGCCGCCCGGGAGGCCGGGCAGCGGTCCCGCCGCGCTGCAGCCGACGACGACGAGTGCGGCGAGGAGGATCGGGACCGCTCCGACCCAGCTGCTGGCCCCACGCAACGGCATCGCGAACCTCGTGTCCTGGTCGCGGGCGACCGGCCGGTCGCCGTGTCCCTCCGGATTCTACGACGATGCGCCCCCGTGGTCAGCCCCGACGAGCGCGTGCTATCGTCTCGCCGGCACTTGAGCGAGCTCCACGAAGCACAGCCCGTCACGCTGTCGTCCCCCGACCTGCTGCGCGCCACGCGACGGTTGCGCGGCCTGCAGGCCCTGCTGGAGCTCGCGATCGGGGTGAGCGTCGTCGGCTCGGTCGCGGCGATCGGCTCGGTCCACCCGGTCGCCTACACGGCGCTCTGGCTGGCGTGCCTCGCGGCGGCGCTCCTCGCGGCGGCGCGCGCGCTCGTGATCGGCGGGCTGCGGCAGCGGCTCGGGCCGCGCCCGGTGGCGCTGCACGTCTCGGGTCGCTGGCTGGTGGCGGACCCGCAGCGGGACGACCGCGCGCTCGGCTGGTCGATCGACCTCGGCGCCGACGCGCTGCCGCGCGGGCCGCTCTTCCTGCCCGGTGTCGCCTTCCTCGCCTTCGTCCTGCTGCAGCTCGTGGCCTTCGGGCCGCTCGCGTCGATCGCGCCCGAGGCGACGCGGCGCGGCGCTGTCTTCGTGGCGGCCTTCCTGCTGCTGCACCAGGCGGCGGCCGCCGCCTTCGCCCACGCGCCGGCGCGGCGACGCTTCCGCCGGCTGCTCGCGCTGCTCGGCGCCCTTCTCGCGCTGGCGGCGCTCGCGCAGCTCGCGACGGGGACGCGCCGGGTGTACGGCCTGTTCGAGCCGCTCGAGGGCGGGACGCCGTTCGGGCCGTTCGTGAACCGCAACCACTTCGCGGGCTACATGCTGCTGGTGGTGCCGGTCGCGCTCGGCCTGTTCTCGGACGCCTGGCGGGCCTTCGCCCGGCGAGTAGGGACGGGGCCGAACGCGCGGCGCACGATCGTCGCGTTGTCGACGCGCGAGGGGACGGCCGCCGTCTACGCCGCCCTGGCCCCGCTCCTCGGCATCGCGGCGCTGCTGGCCTCGACCTCGCGCGGCGGCATCCTCGCCCTTTGCGCGGCGCTCGCCCTCGCCGGGCTCGGGCTGCGCTCGCGGCGCGGCACGCCGGGCTGGGCGGCGGCGCTCGTGTTCGCTGCGGTCGCGCTCACCTGGTTCGGGCTCGAGCGGCTCGAGCAGCGTTTCGTGCGCGCCTCGCACGACGCGCCAGGCCGCACCGTGGTCTGGCGCGAGTCGCTCGCGCTCATGAACGGGGGGCGCTGGGCCACCGGGTACGGCTTCGACGCGTTCGCCGAGGCGTTCTCGCGGGTGCCGGCGTGGGAGCTGCCGCGAGGCGCCACCTCCTGGCCCGAGCCGCTGCTCGCGCCGCTGCTCGGCGGGACGCGCCTGGGTTACCGCGCGCCGGGCGACCTGCCGGGCCTCGAGTGGTACCGCGAGGCGCACAACGACTACGTGCAGCTGCTGGTCGAGGCCGGCGTGCCGGGGCTGCTGATCGGCCTCTGGGCGGGCCTCGCGGCGCTGGCCGCGGCGCGCCGCGACCCGTGGCTCTTCGCTGGCCTGTGTTCGTGGTCCTCGCCGCTCTCGGCTCGCGCCGGTCGCCGGGCCCGTAGCGTCTCTGCTATTCTCCCGACCTCGACTCCAGCGAGCCCACCGCAGTCCGCCTCCGCGTCCCAGGAGATAGCCATGAAAGCCACCGCCCGCCTCGCCGCACCGCTCGCCGTCGCCCTGCTCGCCGCCCTGGCCACGGCGGCCGACTACGAGACGCCGCGCACGTTCCAGGCCTCCGGCCTGCTCACGGCCGCGCAGCTCAAGGGCCCGCACTACTCGGTCGCGCCCCAGGTGAAGACCGAGGGCTTCTACCACGAGTTCACGCTGAACACGGACTTCGGCGACGCGGCGGTCGAGAGCCGCAGCCTGCTGCTCCTCCGCATCGACGAGGTGCGCGCGCTGGCCCGGCTCGACGACGTCTCCAAGACCGAGGTGTTCGTGAAGGCCGCGGGCCAGTCGGTGGTCAACGTGGGCAAGGGCGTCGTCGCGGCCGTCAAGGACCCGGAGGCCACGGCCAAGGGCATCGGCGGCGGCCTCAAGCGCTTCGGCACGAACCTCGGCCGCAAGGCCAAGCGGGCGGGCGACAAGGCGGTCGACGCGGCGAAGAAGGACGACGAGGAGAAGAAGGCCGAGGGCCCGGGCAAGTCGACCGGCCAGAAGGCGGCCGAGACCGGCGAGGGTGTCGCCAACGCCCTCTTCGGCGTCGACGGCGCCGCACGCCGCTGGGCGCGCAAGGTCGGAGCGGACCCGTACACGACGAACCCGATCCTCAAGAAGGCGCTCGTCGACATCGGGCGCGTCGACGCCGCGGGCGGCCTGGCGGCGAAGATCGTGGTCCCGATCCCGATGCTGGTGAGCAGCACGGCGAGCGTCGGCGACCTCGTCTGGAGCAAGGACCCCGAGGAGTTGCTCAAGCTCAACGAGCAGCGGCTCAAGGCCCTCGGCGCGAGCGACGAGACGATCAAGCAGCTCTACCTGGCCAAGGGCTTCACGCTGACGCTGCAGACGCGCTTCGTCGGCGCCCTGAGCGCGGTCGGCGTGCCCGGGTGCGCCGCCTACGCGGAGCGGGCCACGGACGCCGACAGCGAGCGCGAGGCCCTCTTCTTCACCGAGAGCGCGGAGCTGCTGCAGCGCGTCCACGCGAAGGAGCCGGTCGCGGCCCTGCTCACCGACTCGCGCGGCCTCGTCGCAAAGACGAAAGCGGGCCGGGCGCTGCTGCTGCTGCCGGTCGACTACGTGCGCTGGACGGCCTTCATCGAGAAGGGCGTCGCCGACATCGCGCAGCGCGCGAAGGACGAGCTCGGGGCCACCTCCTTCGAGCTGCGGATCACCGGTCGCGCCTCGGTGCTCGCGAAGAAGGAGCTGGCCGCGCGCGGCTGGAAGCTCGTCGAGCACGTGCCCTCCACGATCGAGGTGCTCCAGGCGAAGGGCCGGGCGACGGCCGCGACGGCGAAATAGCGCGCGTGGTCGACCGCGGCGCCTGGCGACTGCTGGCGGTTCTCGCCGCGCTCAACGCGCTCGGCTACGTCGACCGTCAGCTCGTGGCGGCGCTCGCGCCGGTGCTGATCGCCGAGCTGGGCCTGACGCGGGCCCAGCTCGGCCTGCTGGTCGGGCCGGCGTTCATCCTGGTGTTCGCCGTGGGCACACTGGCCCTCGGCGGGGCCGCGGATCGCGGCTCCCGGCCGCGCCTGATCGCCGCCGGCCTGTGCCTGTGGAGCGCCGCCACCGCGCTCACCGGCACCGCCTCGGGCTTCGCGGCGCTCGTCGGCTGGCGGGCGCTGACGGGCGTGGGCGAGGCCACCCTGCCGCCCGCGGCGCTCGCGCTGCTCGGCGACCGCTTCCCGCCGGGACGGCTCGGGCTCGCGAACGGCGTCTACTACGCGGGAGTCCCGGTGGGCTTCGCCATCAGCCTCGCGCTCTCGGGCCTGATCGTCCCCCGCCTCGGCTGGCGCGGCTGCTTCGTCGTGCTCGGCCTTGCCGGGCTGGCGGCGGTCGGGCTCGTGTGGCGGCTGCCCGACCCGCGCCGCCGCAACGCGGCGAGCGCCCCCGGCGCGAGCACCCGGGAGCCGCTCTCGCGGCGACTGCGGCTGGCCCTGGCAGGCCGACCGGCGCTCGGCCTGGTGATCGCCGGCGCCACCCTGCTCACGTACACGAGCGCCTCCTCCCAGCACCTCGTCACCTGGCTCGTCCAGGAGCGCGGCTTTCCGTACTCGCGGGCGACGCTCCTGGCGGCGAGCCTGGTGCTGGCGGCGGGACTCGTCGGGAACATCGGCGTGGGAGCCGTGACCGACCGCGTGCGCCGGCCCGGTCCAGGCGGCCGACTACCGGTCTTCATTGCCCTCGGCGGGCTCGCGTCGCTCGCGAGCGCCGTCTTCTACCTCGCGCCGGCGGGCTCGCCGCTCTTCTTCGCGTGCTGGGCCGTGGCGCAGGCGTGGACGCTCGGCTGGTACGGGCCGCTGCTGGCGACCGTGCACGAGCTGGCGCCCGAGCAGGCGCGGGCCAGCGTGCTCGGCCTGAGCCTGATGGCCGTGAACCTCTTCGGTGTCGGACTCGGGCCCTGGGTCACCGGCGTGATCGGCGACCGTGCCAGCCTCACGGCCGGCCTCGTCGCCAGCGTCGGCGTCGGCTGTGTCGGCCTGCTGCTGCTGCTGCTCGCCAGCCACGTGGGCGCCCGTTCCCCGCGGGCCCGGCCGGCCAGCTGATCGGCGCGAAGCCACCGCCAGGGGCCGCGGCAGTCGTGCTAATCTCCCGATCTTCAGCCTGACAGGAGGACGCCGATGGGACGCATCCGCAAGGTCCGCCAGTTCGCGAAGCCGTATCGCGTCGTCGACGGCCGCCGCTTCCGGCTCAAGGACTACGACCCCGCGGCGAGCAGCGGGATCGAATCGAAGGAGAAGGCGGAGAAGCTCCTGGCGAAGGGAGTGGATCGCCTGGCCGAGTTGCAGGACCGCCTCTACGCGCAGGACCGCTGGGCGGTGCTGCTCGTCTTCCAGGCGATGGACGCGGCCGGGAAGGACGGCGCGATCAAGCACGTCATGTCCGGCATCAACCCCCAGGGCTGCCAGGTCTACTCCTTCAAGAGCCCCTCGCCCGAGGAGCTCGATCACGACTTCCTGTGGCGCACGGCGCGCAGCCTGCCCGAGCGCGGCCGGATCGGCATCTTCAACCGCTCGTACTACGAGGAGGTGCTCGTCGTGCGCGTGCACCCCGAGTACCTGGCGAAGCAGAAGCTGCCGAAGAAGCTGGTGACGAAGCGGATCTGGAAGGAGCGCTTCGAGGACATCGCGGCCCACGAGCGCTACCTGGCGCGCAACGGCGTGCTGGTGCTCAAGTTCTTCCTGAACGTGTCGAAGGCGGAGCAGAAGCGGCGCTTCCTGGAGCGGCTCGAGCGACCCGAGAAGAACTGGAAGTTCTCCTCGGCCGACGCGAAGGAGCGCCAGCACTGGAAGGAGTACATGGCGGCCTACGAGGACCTGATCCGCGAGACGGCCACGCCGCACGCGCCCTGGATCGTGGTCCCGGCGGACAAGAAGTGGTTCGCGAGGCTGGTCGTGGCGGCCGCGGTGGCCGACGCCCTCGAGCAGCTGGACCTCGAGTACCCGAAGGTCGGCGAGGCGCAGCGCAAGGAGCTGGCGGCGGCCCGGCGCGAGCTGGACGGTGAGAAGGGCGGGGCCGCCAAGCCGCGCAAGCGCGCGAAGAAGCCGGCGAAGCCAGCCCGGCAAGCGCCCGCGCCGAGCGAGCCGGTCAGCGCCGACGCCGATCCGCCCGCGGAGGCTTGAGACGGGCCTGGGTGCGGGCCGGGCTCGGCTTCTGGCCGGCCGGAATCGAATAGCCGGCTAGAATCGAACGGTGACCGCCGGCCCCCCCTCACCCGCGCCAGCGCCCCGCCGCCGGCCGGTGCCATGGGGACGCAGGCTCGCCCGCCTCGCGTTCGCGCTCGCGGTCGGGGTGTCGATCGCGGTCCTCGTCGCGCTCGGGTGGCTCCACACCCCGGCGGGTCGCTCGAGCCTGAAGGCCCTGCTCGAGCAGGCGGCGGGCCGCTCGCTCGCGGGCCGGCTCGAGCTGGGGCGCCTCGACTACAACCTGCTGACCGGACGGGTCGACGCCGAGCGCGTCCGCCTCGAGGCGGAGGGTCTCACGCTGAGCCTCGAGCGGGGCGAGCTGCGTTTCGGCCCGCGGCTGGGCCTGCGCCTGCGGCTCGTCCGTCCGACGATCCTCGTGCGCGAGACCGGCCGGACGAAGCCTCGGGAGACCGCGACGGGGCTGGCCGCGCGGCCCTGGTCCGCGCTCGAACGGCTCGCGCACGCCGAGGTCGTCGAAGGCCGGCTCGAGCTGCAGGACGTCGAGGGCCGGGCCTACGTCGTCGTCGGCCGGTTCGACGCGACGCTCGACGAGCGCGACGGCCACCGGCCGATCCGGATCACCGCGAGCGACGGCCGGATCGGGGCGGCCGGGAGCGGGTTCCACCTCGGTCCGCTGACCGGGGAGGCGCGGCTCGACGCGGTCCAGCGCACGCTGGCCCTGGACGGCGTCCGCCTCGCGGCGGACGGATCGAGCGTGGAGCTCACGGGCCGCCTCGACCGGCTCTCGCCGCTCGAGGCCACGGCCGCGCTGCACGCCAACGTCGACGGCGCGCTCGTCTCCAGCGCTCCGGGCACGAGCCTCGTCGGACGGCTCGAGGGCGACGCGGAGATCCGCGCAACGGCCCTGGACACGACGGGCAGCGTGCGCCTCTCGACGCCGGGTGGCCTCACAGTCCAGGGCAGCGGGCCCTGGAACGCCACGGCCCGCGGGCACTTCGACGCCCGCCGACTGGTGCTCGAGGGGGCCGAAGCGGCGGGCCACTCCGGCAGGCTGACGGCAGAGGGTGTGGTCGCGATCGACGGCACGTCGCGGACCGAGGTCGGGCTGCGGATCGAGGGGATCGACCTGCGCTCCTTCGCCCGCGCCAGCTCGCTGGCCGAGCCGCCGCTGCGCTCGCAGCTCGACGGTTCGCTGCGCTACGTCACGCGGGGGCTCGAGCTGGCCACCGGCCAGGGGCGGGGCGAGCTCAGGCTGCGGCCGCTGGGGCCCGGCCCTCTCCGACGAGGCGAGGCGCCGGGCGTGCCCCTCTCCGGGAGCAGCGCCGTCGCCGTCGACGGACGCCGGGTGCGCCTGCGCCAGCTGCAGCTCGAGGCCCGTGAGGCCCGGCTGACCGGCGAGCTGGGCCTGGCGCCCGGAGGCGAGGTCGACGGGCGGCTCGAGGCGAGCCTGCCGCTCGCATCCGTCTCCGCCCTCGCCGCGGACCTCGGCGACGCGTCCGGGCGGCCGGAACTCGCCGGCACGCTGCACGCGGAGGCCACGCTCGGCGGCCGGATCGCAGCGCCGACGGTCGCGCTGCGGCTGCGCGGCGAGGGCCTAGGGCTCGCGGGCTCGCTCGAGCGGGGGACGGCGTCCCTCGAGGCCGACGCGCGCTACGCGATCGGGCGGCTCGGCGTCGAGGCGCTGACGCTGCGCTCGGGCACGGGTCAGGCCGTCTTCCGGGGCGGCATCCCCGTGTTGCCGGCAGGGGGAGCGTGGGATCTCGAAGGCGAGTCGGAGGGGCTGGACCTCGGGCCCGCGCTGGCCGCCGCCGGCATCGACGGGAGCGGCCCGGTGAGCGGCCGCGTGCGCATCCAGGGCCCGCGCGACGCACCCGTGGCCCAGGCCGAGCTCACGGCGCGGCTCTCGCTCGTCGCAACCGGCCCCGAGCCGATCGCGGTCTCGGTCTCGGGCTCGGGCTCCGGCAGGCGGGTTTCCATCGACCGCTTCGAGGCGGCGCTCGCCGGCGGCCGCCTCGAGGGCAGCGGCTCGTACGACGTGGCCACGCGGGGGATCGAGGCGCGCGCCACGGCCGCGGAGCTGCGCCTCGCGCAGCTGACGCTGCTGACCACCTCGGCCCGGGGCCTCGACGGCACGCTCGCGGGCGAGCTCACGGTGCACGGGACGGCCGAGGCGCCCGTCGGCGACGCGCTCGCGAGCGTCTCCGGGACGACGCTCGACGGGGCGCCGCTGCCCTCGTTCACGCTCGAGGCCCGCGCCGACGGTGCGAGGCTCGAGGTCACGGGAACCTCGACGGCGATCTCGACGGCGCCGGCCTTCCTGCGCGGTGGCGGGCCCCTGAGGGGCGACTGGCCGATGCGCTTCGAGATCGACACGGCCGCCTTTCCCGCGCAGGACCTGCTCGACGCGCTGCCGGCGACCCGCGGCCGGGGCGCCACGATCGAGGCGCGCGGTACGCTCGTCGTCGAGGCCGCGCTGCGCGGCGCTCCGCGCCTGCGTTACTCGGGGCAGGGGCTCGAGTTCGGCGGCTCGCTGCGGCAGCTGGCGTGGAGCACCGGGCCGTTCGGGCTCGAGGGCGACGCTGCGGAGGCCCGCCTGGCGGGGCTGCGCCTCACGACGCGGGTGACGGAGGACTCCCCGGCGGCGGCCGCGAAGGCGGACTCCACGCTGACGCTGGACGGGCGCATCCCGCTCGCCGAGGGCCGCACGTTCGACCTCACGGCGCGGGGCGACCTCGACCTGGTCGCGCTCCAGGCGTTGGACCCCGAAGACCGCGCCTCGGGCAGCGCGACCCTGCAGGTCCGGGTGCAGGGGACGCTCGCCGCGCCGAGCTTCGACGGCACGTTCGGGCTCACGGACGGGCGCGGCCGCTTCGGCGTGACCCGCCTCAGCCAGGTGCAGCTCGCCGGTCGCTTCGAGGGACAGCAGGCGTTCGTCGACCGGCTCGAGGCGCGCGTGCTCGGAGGCCGGCTCTCGGCGAGCGGC
>JBGASI010000173.1:0-12763 GCA_044229815.1 Vicinamibacteria bacterium
GTCCCGTCCTTGAGGCAGTACCACAGGTCGTCGACCGTCGAGGTCTCGCCGGTCGAGGTGTAGATGAGGAAACTGCCGTCCGCGGCCCAGTCGACCGAGCTCGTGCGCTTGCGCGCGAAGAGCTGCTTCTCGACGGAGCGCGTCAGGTCCATGTAGTAGAGGGCCGAGGCGCCGTCCTGGGCCTTGGGGGTGCCTCGCACCGCCATCACCTGGCCGCGCGCAGCGCCGAAGGCGACCTGCAGCATGTCGCAGGGCTGCTCGGCCTGGCTGCAGCTGGTGAGCCGCTCGACGGCCGAGCCGTCCGCGTTCGTCGCGAGCAGCTCGCGGGGCTGCCCGGGGTCGGTGGCCCAGGAGCCGCTCACGAAAGCGATCACCGCGTCGGCCGAGGGGGCCCGCGAGGCGCTGAGCTGGCCGAAGGGGTTGTTCTGGTCCTTGCCGCAGGAGGCGCAGACGAGCGCGATCGCGAGGATCGCCGGCACGCGACGGAGCATGGTCGAGCCTATGCTCGCGCGCGCGGGCAAGTCAAGGCAGGGGCGTGGTATAAATGCCAGCCCACGCGCGGGCGTTCCGCCCGCGAGCCACGAGTGACCATGAGCCACCAGAACCTGCTCGTCGACGTGCGCGACGGCGTCGCCTTCGTGACGGTCAACCGGCCGGCGCGCCTCAACGCGCTCGACGCCACGACCGTCGAGGAGCTCGACGCCGTCTTCGCGGAGCTGGCCGAGGACGCCTCGGTGCGCGGCGTCGTCCTCACGGGCGCCGGCGAGAAGGCGTTCGTGGCCGGCGCCGACATCGAGGCCCTGGCGCGGCTCGACGCCGAGGGCGGCCGGGCGTTGTCCGAGCGCGGCCAGCGGGTGTTCGACCGCATCGAGTGGCTGGGCAAGCCGGTGGTGGCGGCCGTCAACGGCTTCGCGCTCGGCGGCGGCTGCGAGCTGGCCCTGGCCTGCCACCTGCGCGTCGCCTCGGAGCAGGCGGCGCTCGGGACGCCCGAGGTGAAGCTCGGCCTCATCTGCGGCTACGGGGGCACGCAGCGCCTGCCGCGCCTGGTCGGTCGCGGCCGCGCGCTCGAGCTTCTGCTGACGGGCGACCGCGTGGACGCCGCCGAGGCCCTGCGCATCGGGCTCGTGAACAAGGTGGTGCCGAGGGAGCGGCTGCTCGAGGAGGCCGAGGCGCTCGTGCGCCGCATCGCGGCGAACGGCCCGCTGGCCGTGCGCGCGACGCTCGAGGCCGTGAACGGCGGGCTCGACCGCCCCCTGTCCGAGGCGCAGGAGGGCGAGTCCGCCCTCTTCGGCGACGTGGTGGCTTCGCAGGACGCGAAGGAAGGCACGCGGGCGTTCCTCGAGAAGCGCCCCGCGCGCTTCGCCGGCCGATGAAGCAGGCGGCGACGGAGCGCGCCTCGGCGCGCGGCCTGCGCGTGGCGATCCTGCGCTCGCTGTTCAACCGGCCCGTCACGGACGGCCTCGTGGACGGCGCGCGGACCGCGCTCGTGGAGCTGGGCGCCGACCCGCGCAAGGTCGCGGTGTTCGACGTGCCCGGGGCCTTCGAGCTGCCGGTGGCGGCGCGGGCGGCGGCGCTGTCCGGGCGCTTCGACGCCGTCGTGGCGCTCGGCGCCGTGATCCAGGGCGAGACCGACCACTACGAGCACGTGGCGCGCGAGGCCGCGGCGGGCCTCGCGGCCGTCGCGCGGGAGACCCTGGTGCCGGTGTCCTTCGGCGTGCTGACGGTGCGCGAAGAGGGGCAGGCCCTGCGCCGGGCCGCGCCGGGCGCCGAGAACAAGGGCGCGGAGGCGGCGCGGGCGGCGGTCCTGCTCCTGCACACGCTGCGCGCGTTGTCCGGGCGCCGCCGCCCGGCGCGTCGGAGGGCCTGATGGGCCGCCGCACCAAGGCGCGCGAGTGCGCCTTCCAGCTCCTCTACCAGTGGGAGATCGCCGGCGAGGCGATGCCGGGCGTGATCCGGTCGTTCTGGGAGGTCCGCTCGGGCACGCCGCAGATGAAGGCCATGGCCGAGAGGCTGGCGGCCGGCGCCCAGGAGCGCATCGCCGCGCTCGACGAGAGAATCGGCGCCGCCGCGGCGAACTGGCGGCTCGACCGGATCGCCACCGTCGACCGCACCATCCTCAGACTCGGCACCTACGAGCTGTTGGCGGAGCCGGAGACGCCGGCGGCCGTCGTGCTCGACGAGGCGGTGGAGCTGGCGAAGCGCTTCGGGGAGGCCGACTCGCCCGCGTTCGTCAACGGCGTGCTCGACGCGATCCGGCGGGAGGTGCGCGGGGGCGCCGCGGGCGGGAAGAAGACGCGCAAGGGGGCAGGCGAGGCATGAGCGACGAGACAGGTGCGGCGGGCGAACCGCCCGTTCCGGGGTGGCCCGCGGAGTCCTTCCAGCGGCTGGAGAAGGCCCGCGCCCTCGAGGCGCTCGGCGTGCGCGTGTTCCCGACCGGCTACACCCGCAGCCACGGCCTGGGCGAGCTGATCGCCGCCTACGGCGAGAAGTCGCTCGAGGAGCTCGAGGCCCTGGCGGTCGACGTGCGCGTGGCGGGGCGCGTTCTCACGAAGCGCGGCCACGGCAAGGCGTCCTTCGCGACACTGGGCGACGGCCTCGACCGGCTCCAGGTCTACGTGCGCTCGGACGAGGTGGGGGAGGCGGGCTACGGGGTCTTCGACCTCGTGGACCTCGCCGACTTCATCGGCGTCGCCGGGCGCGTGATGCGCACGCGCAAGGGCGAGCTGAGCGTGCAGGCGCGCGAGATCAGCTTCCTGTCGAAGGCCCTGCTGCCGCCGCCCGAGAAGTGGCACGGCCTCGCGGACGTCGAGATGCGCTACCGCCGGCGCTACCTCGACCTGCTGGCGAACCCCGAGGTGCGCGCGACCTTCGTCAAGCGCAGCGCGATCGTCTCCACGATCCGCCGCTTCCTCGACGAGCGCGGCTACGTCGAGGTCGAGACGCCGATGATGCAGCCGATCGCGGGCGGCGCCGTGGCGCGGCCGTTCGTGACCCACCACAACGCGCTCGACGTCGACCTCTACCTGCGCATCGCGCCCGAGCTGTACCTCAAGCGGCTGGTGGTGGGCGGTTTCGAGCGGGTCTACGAGATCAACCGCAACTTCCGGAACGAGGGCATCTCGTCGCTGCACAACCCCGAGTTCACGATGCTCGAGTTCTACACGGCGTACTTCGACTGCCGCGACGTCATCTCGATCACCGAGGAGCTGGTGAACGCGGCCGCGACGCGGGTGGCCGGGGACGCTCCCGGCGCTCGAGAACTGGCTGCGCGCGGGACCGCGCGCTGCGGGCCTGGCGTCCGGGTCGCAGGACGAGAAGGTCTTCGGCGAAGAGGTGTCGTGGGCCCGCCTCGGCGGGATGTCGCACGGCAAGCGCATCGCGCACCTGTTCGAGGTGTGGGTGGAGCGGCGCTGGGACCCCGAGCGGACGAAGCTGTGGCAGCCGACCTTCGTGATCGACCACCCGGTCGAGATCTCGCCGCTGGCCAAGGCGCACCCGGACCGGCCCCGCGTCGCGGACCGCTTCGAGCTGTACGCCGCGGGGATGGAGATCGCGAACGGCTTCTCGGAGCTCAACGACCCGCTCGAGCAGCGCCAGCGCTTCCTCGACCAGCTCGCCGAGCGCGAGCGCGGCGACCTCGAGGCGCACCAGATGGACGAGGACTACGTGCGGGCGCTCGGCCACGGCCTGCCGCCGACGGGCGGCTGCGGGGTGGGCATCGACCGGCTGACCATGATCCTGACCGGCTCGCCGACGATCCGCGATGTGGTGCTCTTCCCGCACATGCGGCCGGAAGGCGGGCGCGGGCGCGACGAGGCCTGAGAGCCGATGCCCTGGGAGCTGCGGGTCGCCGTGCGCTACCTGACGGCGAGGCGCAAGCAGGCGTTCATCTCCCTGATCTCCGGCGTCGCGGTGCTCGGCGTGGCCGTGGGCGTCATGGCGCTGCTGATCGCGCTCGGCCTGATGACCGGCCTGCAGTCGGAGATCCGGGCCCGGATCCTCGGCGCCACGGCGCACATCAGCGTGTTCCGCGCGCGGGCCGAGCCCTTCGAGGAATTCGCCCCGACGATCGCCCGGCTGCGCGCGGTGCCCGGGGTGGCCGGGGCCGCCCCGGCCGTCTACGGCAAGGCGCTGCTGACGAGCGCCACGGGCGCGGCCGTCGCCACCCTCAAGGGGATCGTTCCGGCGGAGGAACGGACGGTCACGGACGTGATCGCGAAGCTGCGGGAGGGCAGCGCGGCGGCGCTCGAGCGGCCCGCGGAGGGCCCGCCGCCGGTGCTCCTCGGCAGCGCGCTCGCCGGCAGCCTGGGCGTCGGCGTCGGCGACGTCGTCACCGTCACCTCGCCCCGGGGGCGGCTCTCGCCCGTGGGCCTGCTGCCGCGGGTGGTGCGGGTGCGCGTGGCCGGGACGGTGAAGACGGGCCTCTACGAGTTCGACGCGGGCTGGGGCTACCTGCCGCTCGCCTCGGCGCGGCGGCTGTTCGACGCCGACGCCACGAGCCTCGTCGAGGTCCGGCTCGACGACATGTTCGCGGTCAAGCCGGTGGCGCGGGCGATCGTGGCGGCGCTGGGTCCCGACTACGTCACCACCGACTGGGTGCAGATGAACCAGAGCCTGTTCTCGGCGCTGTGGATCGAGAAGATGGCGATCGGCATCACGATCGGCCTGATCGTGGCGGTGGCGGCGCTCAACATCGTGGCCACCCTGATCCTGATGGTGATGGAGAAGCACAAGGACATCGCGATCCTCGTCTCGATGGGCGCCTCGCCCGGGGCGATCATGCGCATCTTCATGCTGCAGGGGACGGTGATCGGCCTGGTCGGGACGTCGCTGGGGGGGCTGCTGGGCTGGGGCGCCTGCCGGGTGCTCGACCACTACCAGCTCATCCGCATCCCCGAGGACGTCTACCAGATCGCCTGGGTGCCCTTCCGGCTCCTGCCGGGCGACGCCGCGGTCGTGCTGCTGGGCGCGCTGGTCGTCTGCTTCCTGGCCACCTTGTACCCGGCGCGCGGCGCGGCCCGTCTCGATCCGGCCGAGTCGCTGAGGTACGACTGATGGCGCAGCCCGTGCTGCAGGCGCGCGGCCTCGTCAAGGGCTACCGGACCGCGGCGGGCGAGGTGCCGGTGCTCCAGGGCCTCGAGCTCGAGGTGGCCGCCGGGGAGATGCTGGCGGTGATCGGGGCCTCCGGGGTGGGCAAGTCGACGCTCCTGCACGTCCTCGGCACCCTCGACCGGCCCGACGCGGGCGCCCTGTCGATCGCCGGCGAGGACGTGCTGGCGCTGTCGGCCCAGCGCCGCTGCGACTTCCGCAACCGCTCCCTCGGCTTCGTGTTCCAGTTCCACAACCTGCTGCCCGAGTTCTCGGCGGTCGAGAACGTGGCGATGCCGCTGCTCGTGGCGCGCCGCCCCCTCGACGAGGCGCGCGCCCGGGCCCGCGCCCTGCTCGACGAGCTCGGGATCGGCGCGCGCGCCGAGCACCGCCCCGGCATGCTCTCCGGCGGCGAGCAGCAGCGGGTCGCGGTGGCCCGCGCCCTGGTCGCGGGGCCGCGCCTGCTGCTGGCCGACGAGCCGACCGGGGACCTCGACCGGGCGACCGGCCAGAGGCTGTACGAGTCGGTGCGCAAGCTGAGCCTGGCCATGACCTTGACGGTGATCGTCGTGACCCACAACGAGGAGCTGGCGCGGGCCTGCGACCGGGTGCTGCGGCTCGAGGGCGGCCGGCTCGTACCGGCCTGACGGCGCAAGGTTTTACGGTCGGCTCGGCGGAACCGAATTAAGCTATCATCGCCTTTTGCCGGGGGGCCTTGGTGTCCCCGGGGCCAGCCGGAGTCTGAAACAGGATGTTCGAGCGGTACACCGAGAGGGCTCGGCGGGTGATCTTCTTCGCCCGCTACGAGGCCAGCCAGCTGGGCAGCAGCGCGATCGACACCGAGCACCTGCTGCTCGGCCTGATCCGGGAGGGGAAGGGTCTCACCTCGCGGCTGTTCAGCAAGAGCCACCTCTCGATGGACCTGATCCGCAAGGAGGTCGAGGGCCGCTCGCCCTACCGCGAGAAGGTCTCGACCTCGGTCGAGATCCCGCTCTCGCTCGAGAGCAAGCGCGTCCTGAGCCACGCGGCCGAAGAGGCCGAGCGGATGCTCCACAACTACATCGGCACCGAGCACATCCTGCTCGGGCTGATGCGGGAGGACCGCGGCGTCGCCGCCACCATCCTCGCCGAGAAGGGCATGCGCATCTCCGGCGTGCGCGAGGACATCCTCGCGCTGCTCAACGAGAAGGCGAGCGCCGGCAAGACCAAGGACACGCCGCTGCTGTCCGAGTTCTCCCGCGACCTGACCGAGGCGGCCGCGCGCAACGCGCTCGACCCGCTGGTCGGGCGCGACGAGGAGCTCGAGCGGGTGATCCAGGTGCTGTGCCGGCGCACCCGCAACAACCCGGTGCTGATCGGCGAGCCGGGCGTCGGGAAGACGGCGCTGGTCGAGGGGCTCGCGAACCGCATCGTCCAGGGCGACGTGCCGGTCTACCTGGCCGAGAAGCGGATCCTCGCCCTCGACATCTCGCTGATCGTGGCCGGCACCAAGTACCGCGGCCAGTTCGAGGAGCGGCTGAAGACGATCATGCGGGAGCTCACCGAGACCCCGAACATCGTCATCTTCATCGACGAGCTGCACACGCTGGTCGGGGCCGGCTCGGCCGAGGGCTCGCTCGACGCCGCGAACATCCTCAAGCCGGCCCTCTCGCGGGGCGAGATCCAGTGCATCGGCGCCACCACGCCCGCCGAGTACCGCAAGCACATCGAGAAGGACCGCGCGCTGGAGCGGCGCTTCCAGGCGGTCAAGGTGGCCTCTCCCAGCGAGCAGGAGACCGTGCAGATCCTGCGCGGCGTCAAGGAGCGCTACGAGAAGTTCCACAACGTCCTCTACCTCGACGAGGCGATCGAGGCGGCCGTCTACCAGTCGAGCCGCTACATCACCGACCGCTTCCTGCCCGACAAGGCGATCGACCTGATCGACGAGGCCGGCAGCCGGGTCAAGCTGCGCGAGGCCGCCGTCCCGGTCGGGGTGCCGGAGTTCCAGGGCCGGGTGCGGGTGGTGCTCGAGCCCGAGGCGGGCGCCCGGGGCGGCTTCTTCCGCGAGGAGGAGGCCGGCCGCGAGCACGTCCACGTGATGAGCGAGCACTGGGCACTCGGGAACGAGGGCCGCCAGGAGGTCACCAAGGGCGACATCGACGACGTGGTGTCGCGCTGGACCGGCATCCCGATCGCGGCGCTCAAGGAAGAGGAGTCCGAGAAGCTCCTGCGCATGGAAGAGGAGCTGCACCGGCGCATCGTCTCGCAGGACGGCGCGATCAGCGCCGTGGCTCGCGCGATCCGCCGCACGCGGGCGGGCCTCAAGAACCCGAACCGGCCGGTGGGCTCGTTCCTGTTCCTCGGGCCGACCGGGGTCGGCAAGACGGAGGTGGCGCGCGGCCTGGCCGCGTTCCTCTTCGGCAGCGAGCGCAGCCTGATCCGCTTCGACATGTCCGAGTACATGGAGAAGCACTCCGTCAGCAAGCTGATCGGCTCGCCGCCCGGCTACGTCGGGCACGAGGAGGGCGGCCAGCTCACCGAGCGCGTCAAGCGCAACGCCTACTGCGTGGTGCTGCTCGACGAGATCGAGAAGGCCCACCCGGACGTGTTCAACGTGCTGCTGCAGGTGTTCGAAGACGGGCACCTGACCGACGGCCTGGGCAACACGGTCGACTTCAAGAACACGATCCTGATCATGACCTCGAACATCGGGGCCCGCTTCATCGAGAAGAAGGGCCGCATGGGCTTCGCCTCGAACGAGGCGCGCGAGACCGTGCAGACCACCAACGAGATGGTGATGGGCGAGGTCAAGCGCACCTTCAACCCGGAGTTCGTCAACCGCATCGACGAGATCATCATCTTCGACGCGCTCACCGACGCGGACCTGGTGAAGATCACCCGGCTGCTGGTGGAACAGCTCAACGAGAACCTCAAGCAGAAGGAAATCGTGATCTCGATCCGCGACGAGGCCGTCGAGTGGCTGCTCGCGCGCACGCTGCAGGATCGCAGCTACGGCGCTCGGCCGCTGCGGCGGGCGATCCAGCGTCACATCGAGGACGCGCTGTCCGAGGCCTTCATCCGCGGCCTCGTGCTCAGCGGACGTCCGATCGAGGTCGGGGTGCGGGACGGCGGCCTCTGGTACGAGCAGGGCGACCGCGGGGGAGCGTTGTCGGCATGAAGAGGACGAGAGCGGCAGTCCTCGGGGCCTGGCTGTTCGTGGCGCTGCCCGCGGCGGAGTCGCGCGCGCAGGCCCCGAACGGCGAGACGGTCCCGGTGATCGAGGGCATCGAGGTCCAGAACAACCAGTACCTGCAGAAGGAGACCCTGCTCTTCTACGTGCAGTCGAAGGCGGGCGACCCCTACGACGAGCGCAAGCTGCGCGAGGACTTCAAGCGGCTGTGGGACACGGGCTTCCTCGACGACCTGCAGATCGACGTGGTCGACGGCCAGCGCGGCAAGATCGTCCGCTTCAAGGTGGCGGAGCGCAAGCGCATCCAGATCATCGACTACCGGGGCTCGAAGGAAGTCACGACCACCAACATCGAGGACGAGCTCAAGAAGAAGGACGCCCAGATCAAGATCGACACCTTCTACGATCCCGCCAAGGCGCGCAAGGTCGAGGCGATCATCCGCGAGATGCTCGCCCAGAAGGGCCGTCCCTTCGCCACGGTCAAGCACGAGGCTAAGACGATCGGCGGGGCCGGCCAGCAGCTCTCGTTCGTGATCAACGAGGGCCCCAAGGCCAAGCTCAAGCAGATCGTGTTCGACGGCAACCAGGTCTTCGACGACGGCAAGCTGCGGGCGCGGATGAAGAAGCTGAAGCAGCCCGGCTTCTTCAACCTCAGCTGGCTCGGCGGCAAGACCACCTGGACCGAGGACAAGTGGTCGGGCGGCGAAGAGGACCCGCGCGGCGACCACGGCCGGATCGAGGACTTCTACCTCAACCACGGCTACGTCACGGCGCGGATCGGGCAGCCGAAGATCAGCTACACCGACGGCAAGGCCGGCCTCTTCAAGAAGAAGCCGGTCAAGTTCATGCGGGTCGAGGTCCCGGTGAGCGAGGGCGAGCAGTACAAGATGGGCGAGCTCAAGTTCGAGGGGCTCACGGTGCTCAAGGAGCCCTTCGTCCGCAGCTACTTCAAGATGGTGCCGGGCCAGGTGTACAACGACGCGCGCTTCAAGAAGGCCTACGAGAAGCTGCGCGACGTCTACGGCAGCCTCGGCTACTTCCAGTGGACCGGCGGCACCCAGCGCAAGCCCGACCCCGAGCGCAAGGTGGTCGACGTCACCGTGAAGATGGAGGAGGACAAGCAGTACTTCGTCGGCCGCATCGCCTTCACAGGCAACGACTCGACGCGCGACAAGGTGATCCGGCGCGAGATCTACATGAACGAGGGCGAGGTGTTCAACACCGAGGCCCTGAAGATGTCGATCAAGCGCATCAACCAGCTCGGCTACTTCAAGCAGATGGAGGGCGCGCCCGACATCCGCCCGAGCGAGGTGGCCGACAACAAGGTCGACGTCACGTTCAAGGTCGAGGAGCAGAACCGCAACCAGTTCACCTTCGGCGGCGGCGTCAGCGGCCTCGAGGGCACCTTCCTCAACGCCTCGTTCGCGACCACGAACTTCCTCGGCGCGGGCGAGACGTTCCAGATCTACGCCCAGACCGGCAAGCGCACGAAGAACTACTCGCTGTCGATCAGCGAGCCCTACTTCCTCGACCGCCCGATCACCGCCGGCGTCGACCTGTTCAAGCGCAAGATCACCTACGTCAGCTACTACAACGTCTCGGGCTACTCGCAGGACAGCACCGGCCTGAGCCTGGTCACCGGGTTCCTGGTGGGGAAGTGGTCACGCGCCTTCCTCAACTACACCTACGAGGTGATCAGCCTCAGCGAGCTCGACGCCTCGCAGATCCAGAACGACCCCTACTACAACTCGTACTACGGGGCCACCAGCAGCTACTACGCTAGCGGCAGCTACGACCCGCTGCTGTTCGGGGAGTACGGCAAGCGGCGCGAGAGCCGGATCACGCCCAACTTCGTCTACAACACGGTCGACAACCCGTTCACGCCGCGCAAGGGCATGCGCCACACGCTGACGGCGCAGTTCACGGGCGGCCCGCTCGGCGGCACGATCAACTACTTCCGGCCGAGCGTCGAGGCGATCACCTACCTGCCGGTCGGCCGCAAGATGGCGCTCGGCGTGCGAGCCGAGGCGGCGATCATCAAGCCGTTCGGCGACACCGCCACGCTGCCGTGGTACCAGCGCTACTTCCTCGGCGGCGAGACGCAGGTGCGCGGCTACCAGATCCGGCAGATCGGCCCGATCGACTCGCAGCTGCGGCCGCTCGGCGGCAACAAGACGGTGCTGTTCAACGCCGAGTACTACTTCGACCTGTTCGGGCCGGTGCGGGCGCTGCTGTATTTCGACGCGGGCCAGGCCTACCTCGAGGGCGAGAAGGTGCAGCTGCGCAACCTGCGCGTCTCGACCGGCGCCGAGCTGCGCTTCATCATGCCCGTGCTGAACGTGCCGTTCCGGCTGATCTACGCGATCAATCCCAACCGCTCCGAGTACGAGAAGAACTTCGTGCCCTACTCGACCTTCCGCTTCGCCGTCGGTACCACCTTCTAAGGAGAAGACATGAAGAAGACGTTCCTCCCCGGCCTCCTGGTCGCGCTCGCCTTCGCGGGCACGGCCTTCGCACAGGAGGCCCGGCCTCCCCGCATCGCCGTGATCGACATGGCGCGCGTCTCCGCCGAGAGCGTGCTCGGCAAGAGCTTCGCCGCGCAGCTGGAGAAGCTCCAGAACGACATCAACGCCGCAGCCACCCAGAAGCAGACGGAGCTCGGCAAGCTCGACGCCGCGCTCAAGACGCTGCAGGACGAGCTCGAGAAGCAGGGCTCGGTGCTCAGCGCGGAGGCGCGCGACAAGAAGGCGCAGGAGATCACGCGCAAGGGTCGCGAGCGCCAGGCCTACCTCGAGGACGGCCAGGCCGAGATCAACCGGATGCGCGAGCGCGCCCAGCAGCAGGCGCAGTCGATCAACAACGACTTCCAGCTGAAGGTGCGCCCGGTGGTCGAGCTGGTCGCCAAGGAGAAGGGCTACGACCTCGTGCTCGACTCGCAGGTGGCCTACACGATCAACCGCGACTACGACATCACCCGCGACGTGATCGCCAAGGCCGACGCGGCCCCCGCGGCTGCCGCGGCGCCGGCCGCCGCCCCCGCGGCGCCGAAGCCCGCGCCCAAGCCCTAGCGGCCGCTTCGGGGCGGACGCCGCACGCGTCCGCCCCGGGCCCTTTTCACGCATGAGCTCCGGCGAGATCGGCAGGCTCGTCCGCCAACTTCCGACGCAGTACCCGTTCGTGCTCGTGGACCGCATCGTCGAGCACGAGCGCTCCGGGCGCCTCGTCGCGGCGAAGAACGTCACCGGCAGCGAGGACTTCTTCGCGGGCCACTTCCCGGGCCAGCCGGTGATGCCGGGGGTGCTGATCCTCGAGTCGCTCGCGCAGGCGGCCGGGATCTTCCTGCTCAAGGACGAGGCGAAGTTCCGCCGCCCGGTGGTGCCGGGCGACCAGCTCCGGCTCGAGGTTCAGCTCGTCCACAGGCGCGGCGATCTGGTGCGCTTCCACGGCGACGTGCGCGTCGGCGACGCGCGCGCCGCGGAGGCGCGGCTGCTGCTCCAGGTGGCGACGCTGCCGCCGCCCGACGTGGACCCGCTCGCGCGCGTTCACGCCGGCGCGGTGCTCGAGCCGGGAGTGAAGGTGGGCCCGTTCTGCGTGGTCGGACGCGACGTGCGGCTGGCGCGCGGGACCGTGCTCGAGTCCAACGTGGTGATCGACGGCGACACCCGGGTCGGCGAGCGCAACCGCTTCTTTCCGTTCTCCTCGATCGGCCTGGTGCCGCAGGACCTCAAGTTCCACGGCGAGCCGGCGAGCGTCGAGATCGGCGACCGCAACACGTTCCGCGAGGGCACGACCGTGCACCGGGGCACCGCCGGCGGCGGAGGCCTGACGCGGATCGGCTCGGACAACCTGCTGATGGCGCAGGCCCACGTGGCCCACGACTGCCGGGTGGGCGACCACGTGATCCTGGCGAACGGCTCCGCGCTGTCCGGCCACGTGGAGGTGCAGGACTACGCGACGCTCGGCGGCTTCTCCGGCGTCCACCAGTTCTGCCGCGTCGGCACCCAGGCCTTCATGGGCGGCGGCACCGTCGCCACCCGGGACGTGCTGCCCTTCTCGTTGACGGTCGGCAACCGCGCGCACCTCTTCGGCGCGAACGTGGTGGGCCTGCGGCGGCGCGGCTTCTCGAGCGACGCGGTCGGCGCGCTGCGCCGCGCCTTCGCCGTGCTGCGCGGGGGGCTCAACACGACGCAGGCGCTGGAGCGCATCGAGTCGGCGGCGCCCGTGACGGCCGAGGTGGCGACGCTGGTCGCCTTCATCCGCTCCTCGCGTCGCGGGGTGGTGCGCTCGCGCCGGCGCGGGTCCGGCTCGGACGAGCCGGAGGCCTGAGCGGACGATGCCGGGCGAGCCGCTCGGGCTGATCGCGGGCAACGGCCGCTTCCCGTTCCTGGCCGCCGCCGGGGCCCGGCGCGCGGGACGGCGCGTGGTCGCGCTGGCGATCCGGGAGGAGGCCTCGGCGGAGCTGGCCGGCGTGGTCGACGAGATCCACTGGCTGGGCCTGGGCCAGCT
>JBGASI010000174.1:0-8488 GCA_044229815.1 Vicinamibacteria bacterium
GATCATCGACTCGGCGACGAAGCGGTAGAAGACGCTCATCAGGACGCCCGAGAGCACCGAGAGCGCGAGGCCCTTGCCGCTCGCGCCCTTCGAGGACGGCAGCCGGCCGTAGGCGCGGGCGTTGACGAGGATCGCGGCCACCACCAGCGCGACGCCGCCGAAGAGCAGGGCCGCGTTGCCGACCGGCGCCTTCAGGTAGTTCAGCACCACCCCGATCACGAGCGCGAGGCCGACGGCCACCGGGAACGCCACGGCCATGCCCGCGACCTCGGTCGCCGCCACGATCAGCAGGTTCGACAGGTTGAAGATGACGCCGCCGAGGACCGCGTAGCCGAGCGCGCCGGCGCTCGCCTGCTGCAGGTCGGCGACGAACGAGCGGCCCTCCCCGCCCGTGCTGCCGAGGGTGAGGCCGAGCAGGAGCGCCGTCAGCACCAGGCCGAGCGCGTAGTCCCAGTAGTAGAGCGGGAACGGCCACTCCTTCGACGCGAGCTTGAGCGTGTTCGCCCAGGAGCCCCAGCACAGCATGGTGATGAAGCACAGGCCCACGGCCACGGCGTACGAATCGATGATGAGCATGCCGGCCCTCCCGGGTTCGGGTGGAGATACACCGGCGCACGGCCCGGCGTCAATGGTCCGCGGCGGCGAGGGCGACCGTGGGCCCGGCGTGCAGGCGCTCCAGCGCCGAGTCGACGTCCTGCGCGGTCTCGCCCACGACACCCAGCGCCTGCCCCTCGACACGGACGAGGGCGACCGCGCGGCCGCGGGACGCCGTCCGGTAGTCCGCCGCGCCGCGCGCGGCGCCGGGCAGCACGAACAGCGACAGGCGGCTCGAGCCGTCCGTGTAGTAGAGGTGGGCGATCGCCGTCCGGTCGGCCAGGCGGCAGTAGCGCGCGCCGAGGAGGGGCAGGCGGGCGATCCGCTCGGGCAGCAGCGGCAGCGGCGTGCCCCGGCTCTCGAACCAGGAGGAGACGACGGCCGGGTCCGCGGAGCGCACGCTCGCCGGCGGCGGGACGTAGGAGAAGCAGTGGTCGTGGTCGCGCGCGAGCTGCCAGGCGACGAGCGGCGCCGACTGGCGCGCCCACAGCCCGACGGCGAGGACCGCCGCCAGCGGCAGCAGGACGCGCGTGACCCGCAGCAGCGGGGAAGGCGTCCGCCGCGCGAGCCGCGCTCTCAGCCGCGCCTCGAAACCGGGCGGCGGCTCCGGCCGGTCGAGCCGCCGCAGCGCGGCGCCCACGGCGCGCTCGGCCTCGGCCTGCTCCAGGCAGTGCACGCAGGACCCGAGGTGGGCCGCGAGCTCGTCGCGCTCGCGGGGCTCGAGCGCCCCGTCCACGAAGGCGCTGACCTTCTCCGGCTGGCAGTTCACGGCCGCCTCCCGCCGAACGCGCGCCGCAGGTGGGCCCGGCCCCGGTGGATGCGCGACATCACCGTGCCGGGCGGCACGCCGAGGATCCCGGCGATCTCGTCGTAGCTGAACTCCTCCACGTCGCGCAGCAGCAGCGCCTGCCGGAACAGCTCGGGCACCTCGCCGAGGGCGCGCTGCACGTCCTCGTTGCCGGCGGTCAGGATCGCCTCGTGGCGCGGCAGGACGGCGGCCGCGGGCGCGTCGTCCTCGAGCTCTACGGTGCTCGGCGAGCGCCCCCGCTTCCGCAGCAGGTCGGTGCGGACCCGGTGCAGGATCGTGTAGAGCCAGGCGCGGGCGTTCGATCCGGGCCGGAAGCCCGCGAAGCCCCGGTACGCGCGCAGCAGGGTCTCCTGGACGAGATCCTCCGCGTCCTGGGGGCTGCGCGTCAGCCGGTACGCCGTGCCGAAGAGGGCCCTGGCGTGCGGCATCACCTCGTTCTCGAACCGCTCGTCAATGCTCAAGCCGCACCGCTCGCCGGGCGGCCCTCCCCCCCAAGAGGATGCAACGCCGCCCGCGACACGCCCATTCCCATCGGCGCCCCATTGTCCACCAGGTGGGGCGCCGCTTGCGTGGCGGCCGCGGCCGGGGCAGACTCGCGGCGGGTTCTGCCGACACGGGGTGCGCTCGTGGCCTTCGAACGTCCAGGCTGGGACGAGTACTACATGGGCATCGCGCGCGCGGTGTCGACGCGCTCGAACTGCCTGCGCCGCCGGGTCGGCGCGATCATCGTGGTGGACAACGCGATCATCGCGGCCGGCTACAACGGCACGCCGATGGGTGTCGCCAACTGCATCGACGGGGGCTGCCCGCGCTGCGCCTCCGACGCGCCGCCCGGCGCGGGCTACGACACCTGCGTCTGCGTCCACGCCGAGCAGAACGCGATCGTGCTCGCGGCGCGCCACGGCAACGCGACGAACGGGGGGGTCCTCTACGCGACGCTGCGCCCGTGCTTCGGCTGCGCGAAGGAGTCGATCCAGGCCGGCATCCGCGAGCTCGTCTACGACGAGCCGTACGAGTACGGGGCGGGCCTCGAGGAGGCCTACCGCCGCCTGATCGCCGAGTCCGGCATGCGCCTGCGCGCCCTCCGCACGGCGGTCTAGCGCGGCTCGTCCCGCCAGCTCTCGCCCGGCCGGGCGGTGGCGAGCCCGGGCGGCTCGACGAGGGGTCGCGGCGGGGCAAACGGCGCGGTCGCGGCCACGGTGAGCACGAAGCTGCCGAAGCGTTGCCACCAGCCCGGGAAGACGCCGCCCTCGACGGAGCGGACGACCAGCGGCGACCAGCCCGCCACCGGCGGCCCGGCCGGCAGCGTGACGGCGACGCTGCGGGTGTCGCGGCGCAGTCCCGTGCGCAGGACCTTCAGCGCCGCCTCCTTGCCGCACCAGACGAGGTTCGCCAGCAGGTCGCGCGCCTCGCCGGGACCCGCCCCGGCGACGAGCCGCTGCTCGGCGGCGGTGAGGTAGTCCGCGACGAAGGCCTCGCTGCGCGGCTCGACGAGCTCCAGGTCGCAACCGAGACCGGTGCCGGGCGGGCCCACCAGGCACACGGCCTGGTCCGCCCGGTCGGTCATCGTGATGTAGAGCTCGGCCGGGCGGCCGTCCACGAAGGGCGCGGGCGCTCCGTCGCTCGCGCGGTCGATCGTGATGGCGCGCAGCCCCTGCGGCGAGCGCTCGCGCCCGAGCACGAGCGCGATCGCCGACTTGGCCGTCCAGCGCCCGAGGCGAAACTCGGTCCGCCGCTTGGGGAAGCGCAGGCTCGCGACGTAGGCCGCCTCGCGCGGCCCGAGCCACTCGTCGTGCGCCGGCGGGTCCGCCATCCCCTGCGAGAGCCACCACAGCCCGTCCATCGCGGGATTCTATGGCCGAGCGGGGTGATGCAAGCGCACGGGTGCGCCGGCCCGGGCCTTCGGTGCAAGATACCGGCCATGAACGCGCTCACACCCTGGCTCGGGGTCGCCCGGGCACCCTTCCTGCTGCTCCCGTTCACGCTCGTCGGCGCCGGCGCCGCGGCCGCCGCCTGGGGCGGCGCCTTCGGCTGGGGCCCCACGCTGCTGGCCGTCGTGGGGCTCGTGCTGCTGCACGCGTCGGTCAACGCGCTCAACGAGGCGAGCGACATGACGACGGGCATCGATCTCGCGACGACGCGCACGCCGTTCTCGGGCGGCAGCGGCACGCTGCCGGCGGGCCTGCTCTCGGTGCGGGCGACCCGCGTGTTCGCCTACGGGTGCGCCGCCGTCGGCGGGCTGATCGGCGGCTGGTTCGCGCTGCGGCTCGGGCCGTCGTTCGTGCTGCTGATGGCGGTGGGCGCGGCGGCCGTGCTGTTCTACTCCGAGATCTTCGCCCGCAGCGGCCTCGGCGAGATCTTCGCCGGGCTCGGCCTGGGCGCGCTGCCCGTGTGGGGCGCGGCCTGGGTGCAGGGCTCCTTCCCTGGCCCGGCGGCCCTCTGGGCGGGCGTGCCCGCCTTCTTCATGACGTTCAACCTCCTGCTGCTGAACGAGTTCCCCGACGAGGCGGCCGACCGCGCGGGCGGGCGCCGGAACCTCGTGCTGCTGCTCGGCCGCCGCCCCGCCGCCCTCGTGTACGCGCTCGCGGCCCTACTCACGCCCCTGTCGATCGTCGCGGCCGTCGTGCTCGGGGCCCTCCCGGCGGCGGCGCTCGCGGCGGTGCTGCCGTCTCTCCTGCTCGCCAAGCCGATCGCCTGGGCGCTCGGCGACACGAGCCTCCCGGTGCCCCTGCCGGCCCTCGGGGCGAACGTGGCCTGGAACCTGGCCACCAACACCGTGCTCGCGCTGTCGCTCGCCGCCGCGCTCTTGCTGCGCTGAGCCGCGGCATTGAAGACAAGGAGCCTCCTCATGTCCCGACGCCCCACCGTCCTCGCCCTCCTCGTCGTCGCGGCGGCTGCGGCGGCGACCGCAGCCGTGCCTCCCGGCTTCACGGCCCTCTTCGACGGCAAGGGCCTCTCCGGCTGGCACGTCAGCCAGGTCAACCACCACGGCAACAGCACGGGCTGGAGCGTGAAGGACGGCGTCGTGCTGGCCACCCAGGACCGGCCGGGCAACGGCGGCATCCTGCTGACCGACCGCAAGTACCGCGACTTCGAGGTCTCGCTGGAGATCAACCCCGACTGGGGCTGCGACGGCGGCCTGTTCCTGCGCAGCAACGAGAAGGGCGAGGCCTACCAGGTGATGATCGACTACCTCGAGGGCGGCAGCGTCGGCGGCATCTACGGCGAGGGCCTCGAGGGCCTCGACGAGGCGACGGCAGCGAAACGCGTCAACGCCGGCTGGCGCAGCCACTGGAAGAAGGGCGAGTGGAACCTGCTGCGCGCGCGGATCGAGGGCGACGTGCCCCGCATCCAGGTCTGGTTGAACGGCGCGCCCCTCGTGGACTGGACCGACAGCGCGAACCACTCGAAGGGCGGGGCGCCCGAGGGCATGGTCGCCCTGCAGATGCACTTCTCGAACGAGAAGACGCCGCGCTGGAAGACCGGGGGCTTCCACCGCTTCCGCAACGTCGCGCTGAGGGAGTTGCCCCGCTAGCGGCTCAGAGGTTCGCGCGCAGGAAGGCGAGGGCCTCCTGGCGGCCCTCCTTCGTCTCCTGGTGGGCGACGTCGTAGCGCAGCAGCCTCCAGCGCTCGGGGTGGCCCGCCTCGGTGTAGGCAGCCGTGAGCTCGCGGTCGATCAGGTCGAGGCCGGCGAGCGGCGTCAGCGCGTCGCGCAGGCCGGCGAGGCCCAGGTGGGCGCGCGGCACGATCAGGGCGTTGATGTCGGACGTCGTGAAGTGCTTGAGCAGGCCGGGGACGTAGTAGTAGATGCCGTGGCCCTTCAGGCCCTTCTCGGCGAGCAGGGTGTGGAACTCGGTCAGGCAGCAGATGTCGACCGTGGCCTTCACCCGCGGGTCGAGCGCGGCCAGCCACTGCGCCATCGAACTGCCCATCGACATCCCGAGCGTGCCGACGCGCGAGGGGTCGATGTCGCCGCGCGTGACGAGCCAGTCGAGCGCGCGGATCGAGTCGTAGACCATCATTCCCCACAGCACGCGGCCCTGCCACAGCATCGCCTTCACGGTGTCGAGCTCGCTGTCGTGCGCACGCTCGCCGAAGCACCAGTGGTCGATCGACAGCGCCACGTAGCCCTCGTCGGTCAGCGCCTTCGCGTAGGGCACCGGCTGCATGTAGCTGCGGCCTTCGACGAACTCCTTCTTGCCGATGTCGTAGCCGCCGCCGTGCGAGTGGTTGAACACGATCGCCGGCGCCTGGTGGCACAGGCCCTTCGGCCGCGCCAGGAACGCCGGCACGGGCTCGAGGCCGTTCGTGTCGAGCGACCACGACTCGAGCACGTAGCCGTCGCGCTCCTCTTCGCCCCGCTTCTCGGCCCGCAGCGGGCGCTGCCGGTCGGGCAGGTCCCCGAGCAGGGCGAGGAGCTCGGCGCGGCGCGCGGCCGGGTCGCGCCAGGAGCGGCCGCTGACGGGCAGGGGCGGCAGCTGGGCGGCGCCCGCCGGCCCGGTCGCGGCCACGGCAGCCGCGCCGACGCCGGCGGCTGTGGCCTTGAGGAACGCGCGACGCCGCTCGTCGACCATCTCGGCCTCCTGGACGCCCGCCATGCTGCGTGAGCCCGGCCGCAGCGTCAAGGGACGCGTCCGTCTTATACTGGGTGCCAAAGGGGAGGAGCGTACTTGGCCATCAGCTTCGGGAGCAAGCCGAAGGAAGAAGACGTCGTCTCCCTCATCGCCGCGAAGAAGTACGCGCGCGCGATCGAGCTGCTCAAGGCGCAGGTCTCGAAGAAAGGCGCCAACCCGAGCCTGCGCATGCAGCTCGCGGACGTGCTGATCCTCGCCGAGAAGACGCAGGAGGCGATCGCGCTGCTGTTGCCGCTCGCCGATCAGTACGCCAAGGAGGGCTTCGCCGCGAAGGCGGTCTCGGTCCTCAAGAAGGTGCAGCGGATCGACCCCGGCCGGCGCGACGTCGACACGCGGCTGGCGCGCCTGATCGAGGAGAAGCAGCGCGAGGCCGTGCTGCCGCTGTCGCGGCCGACCCCGGCCTTTGGTATCGAGGAGATCGGCTCGGAGAGCCCCGTGCTCGAGATCGGCTTCAGCGGCGGGCCGATCTCCGCGCCGGTCGACCCCTCGCCCGGGTTGCCGAGCCCCGACGAAACGCTGCCGGTCGACTCGGCGCTGCTGGCCCCGCCGCCGATGCCGCCGTCCCGGGTGAAACCGGCGCTGGCACCTGAGCCCGAGCCCGAACCGCCCTTTCCACCCGTGGTGCCGGTCTCCCTGCCCACCCTGACGCCGCCGCCGCCCCCGGTGCCGGTCGACGCCTTCCCTCCCCTGCCGACCTACGTCCCGCCGCCGCCTCCTCCCACCCTGGTGGAGCCGGAGCCGCTGCCGGTGCTGACGATCGAGCCGGAACCGGTGACGGCGCTGCCGGTGCTCGAGGCGGAGCCGCCCGCCGGCGGAGGGGGCGTCGAGGACTACGATCTTCTCTACGCGGGCGACGAGGACGACGACCTCGGGCTGACGCTCGAGGCGGAGCCGGTCGAGGCCGAGCCGGCGACGGCCGAGCCGATGTCGGCCGGCCAGTTCGCCGACGAGCTGATGTCGCTCGTCGACAGCGTCTTCCAGGAGTTCCCAGACGCGCCGGCGGCGCCCGCCGCGCCGAAGGGCGCCGAGCCGTCGCGCGGCGGCAGCCAGATCGTCGTCAGCCCGCTGTTCCGCGACTTCTCGGTCGACGAGATGGTCGCGGTGATCGAGGGCCTGCGCCTGGTGACGCTCGACCGCGGCGACGTGATCCTGCGCGAGGGGCAGCCCGGCGGCAGCCTCTACATGCTGACCTCGGGCCGCGTGCGTGCCTTCAAGAAGGACCCTTCCGGAACCAAGCAGAACCCGATCGGGGACCTCAAGGAAGGCGCCTTCTTCGGCGAGATGTCGATCCTGACGGGTCACCCGCGCATGGCGAGTGTCGTCGCGCTGACGCGCTGCGAGCTGCTCGAGCTCGACCGCCCGACGCTCGACCAGATCACCGCCACGCACCCGCACGTCTGGGACGTGCTGCGCGAGTTCGCCGACCAGCGCGCCGCGCAGACCCGGGGCTAGAGAGCCGGGCGGGCCCCGTCAGGGCTTGTCCGGCTCGGGCAGCCGGGCGGGCCCCTCGCCCACGTCGACGCCGAAGCGCCGGTGGTTCGCGTAGCGGGCGGTCGCGCGGATCAGCCCGTCGAACCCGGGGTCGCCCCCGCTCGGGACGTTCTCGTGGCGCTCGACCATCTCGTCCGGCACCCACAGGCCGAGGCCGGGGTGGGGCCGGTACTGGGTGTCGATCCAGCCGATGATGTCCAGTTGCGCCGCCCCCTGGCGGATGTGGGCTCCCTGGCGGAGGTGGAACTGCGTTTCGCTGCGCAGGACGCGCCCGGTGCTCGCCTCGATCCAGAAGCGCGCCTTCGCCGGCACGTCGGCGTCGTCGAGACCGCGCACGAGCGTCGGCCGGGCCGTCTCCTCGGCGCGCAGCTCGATCCCGTCGTGGCCGAAGAACGTCTGCTTCCCCTTCCTCTCCCAGCGGAAGCGCCAGTGGTGGCTCGGGTGCAGGAACGTCAGGGCGAGCGTCGGGACGTTCGTCGTGCGGTAGAGCGGGCCGAGGTTGTAGCGCGCGCTCGCGCGCGCGATCTCGAGCGCCTGCTCCATGGCGGTCTTCTCCGTGTGCGCGAGCAGCTTCTCGAGCCGGGGTCCGCGGTCGCGGACGGCCGCGCCGTCCACCTCGTAGACGTCGCGGAACGTGGCCCATGGGATCTCGCCGGGGAAGGTCACGAACGCGAGGTCCGAGCGCAGGGTGCGGTGCCTCGAGCCCGCCCACTGGGTCGAGGTCTCCTCGGCCACGACGAAGCGGAACTGCTCCTGGAAGTCGACGACGTACTGGCCGGCCTTCGCCAGCAGATCGGCCACCTCCGGCGCCAGCGTGGCCGGCGGCCGGCGATCCTCCTCCTTCCGCTTCCCTGCCTCGACCACCTCGAACGAGGTCCCCTGGCGAGCCTCCAGGGTTCCCTGCCGCGCGATCGCCCAGACCTCGTAGCGTCCCGGCGTGAAACGCTCCGCCGCGAGCGTG
>JBGASI010000175.1:0-8458 GCA_044229815.1 Vicinamibacteria bacterium
CGGTAGAGGAAGAGCCCGAGGTAGTCCTGCAGCACGGCCGCCCAGTGCCGCGCGAGCGCGGCCGGGGTGATGCGCCGAGCGCCGCCGCGGCCGCTCGGCCAGGGCTTGCCGGAGGCGGCCGCGTCCTCCGCCGTCGGCGTCAGGAAGGGCCGCACCTCGCCGACGACCGCGACCGAGGGCTGCGGCCTCTCCCGCATCTCGAAGGCCGGCGGCCGCGTCGCGGCGCCCGCCACGAGCGTGTTGAGCGTCGAGGCGATCCGCACCGCGCGGTCGGCGGTCGTGCGGTCCTCGCCCGGGCCCCCGATCAGCAGCACCGGGCCGATCTCGGTCGCCACGAAGACGAGCCCCTCACCCGGGTACTCGACCACCGGCGAGGGGTAGAAGCGCGGCACGAAGCCGGACGTCGCGCCGCGCGCGAGCCCGAAGACGGAGGCGCCGCTCGAGGCGCGCCCGCCGGCGGTCACCACCACCGGCAGGTCGGGCGAGACGTCGCCCGCCGGAGGGGCCGGGACCACCACCTTGAGCTGGCGGTCGCTGGCCGCGAGCACCAGGGCCGGCTGCCCCGCGAAGGTCACGGCGTTCGCGCGCGGGTCGGCGGCGTAGCCGCGGCCGATGAGCGTCACCGTGTCGCCGACGGCCCCGCGCTTGGGCGAGACTTCCATCACCAGCGGCAGGCGTCCCAGCAGCAGCTCGAACGTCCTCGGCGGCTTGTCCCCCGCCTGGACCACGACCGGCGTGCGCGATCCTTCGGGGGCGACGATCGCGGGCACCACGGCCCGGATACCGTCGGTGGCGGTCTCCACGGACGAGGCCGCGGTGCCGCCGATCAGCACGCTGACCCGCTGGCCCACGAATCCCTCTCCCCGGATGAGCACGGTCTGGCCGGGCATCGCGACTTCCGGCTCGACGGCGGTCGCCTTGGCCGTGGCCGCCACCGTGACGGTGACCGGCTTCGAGCGGCCCTGCTTCGTCTGGACCACGACCGCCACCCTCGCCTTGACGCCGGCTGGGACGACGACCGTCAACTCGCTGGCGCTCGACTCGGTTACCTGCGCCTTCTGGCCCCCGAACAGGACGGTGTTCGCCTCGGCGGTCTTCGCGAAGTAGCGGCCGGTGAGCTTCACCGGCTGGCCCGGCTCCGTGCGGTTGGGCTCGATCTTCGCGATCTCCGGCGGCGTGGCGCGCAGGAAGAAGAACCAGCCGAGCGCCCCGAGCAGGGCCACGGCGGCCAGGCCGCCGAGAACGGGCAGGGACACCGCCGGCAGCCTGAAGCCCCGCGAGCGCCGGGCGGAGGCGCGGCCCTTCGAGCCGCCGGCCGCGCGCCTGGGTGGGGTCGTCTGGGGTGTGGGGCGCAAGGGCGGGAACGGCTCCGGCGCGGGGGGCTCTTCCTCGATGCGCGCGACGGGGATCGACGGCATGTCCGCGTGGTACTCGAGCGGCGCCCGCTTCTCGACCGGAGGAGGTGCCGTCAGGCGCGCTCCGGACGGCGGTGGTGGCGGGGCCGGTGGCGGTGGCGGTGGGGCCGGCGCCGCCGGGCGCGGCGGTGGAGCCGGTGCCGCCGGCGTCTGTGGCGCGGCGCCGAAGACGGGCGGGGGTGGCGGCGGTGGCGGCGGCGCGGGTGCGGGCGGCGGCGTGGCGCGCGTCGCGGCCGCGGGTGTGGGGGGCAGGGGCTCGTCGAACAGCGCGTCCTCGCCCGCGGGCGCTCCATGGCCGTCCGCGACCGCCTGTGCGGCGATGCCGCCCAGGTCGAAGTCGCCCGCGCCCGGCGTGGCCGAGCCCCCGGTGAAGAAGGAAGGCTCCGCATCGCCGAACACGGGTGCCGGCGGGCCGTCGTCCGGCAGCGTGAACCCGGGCGCCGCCGCGGCCGCGGGCGCCTGCAGTGATGCCCCGGGCCCGCCGGGCAGGCGCACCAGCAGCTTGGCGCTGCCCTTGGCGCCCGGCGGGCCGAGGCAGATGCGGTCTCCCTCGCCCAGCGGTTGCGCGCTCTCGACCTTCTCCCCGTTGAGGAACGTGCCCGTCGCACTCCCGGCGTCGCGCAATACGAGGCGGCCGGCCGAGAACCCGATCGTCGCGTGGGTGGGCTCGACGTTCCCGAGCATGATCTGCACGTCCGAGTCCATGCTGGAGCCGACCACGACCTCGCGCCCGCTCAGCGGCAGCGGGTAGGCCGTCCCGTCGAGCGGGCCTCCCGTGACGACCAGGGTCGGGACGCTCACGCGATCGGGCCGGTCATCCGCCACGGGTCCAACCTCCAAGAGATAGAAGGGCAAGGAGATGCCTGCCCGCGGTTGCGATTCAACCACACGCGTTCCTTGGGTGTCAACGGTCGTTGACACCCCGCGCCGGCTGGTGCTACGGTCCTTGCGGGTTCCCTATGGTTTCCGATCTGGTCGACTCGCCCGTCGCCGACCCGCCCGACAGCGTCCTGAGGCAGCTTCGCATCCCCTTCGTGCGTCGCGTGACGCTCGCCTACGGCGGACGCGAGGAAGAGTCGTTCATGATCGACATCGGCTTCGAAGGCGCGTTCGTCGAGCGGCAGGCCCCGCTCCCGCACGAGCAGGAGCTCGAGCTCCGCGTCGCCTGGCCCGGCAGCGAGATCCCGTTCCGCGCGCAGTGCCGTGTCGCCTGGTGGCATCCCGAGGGCGCGCCGCTGTCCTCGAAGTCGCTGCCCCCCGGGGCCGGCCTGCAGTTCACGTCGATGTCGGACGGCGACCGCGACCGCCTGCGGGCGCACCTCGTCGAGTACTGCCGACAGCACCCGCGCGTGCGCCGCTTCCTGCGTCACTGGCCCGAAGCCGAGCGCCACGGCGACGACCCGACCGCCGGCTGAGCGTGCCGCGCATCCGCATCGTCCTCGTCCGCCCCGAGACCGGGGCGAACGTCGGTGCCTGCGCGCGGGTCGCGCGCAACACCGGCGCCGACGGCCTCGACCTCGTCGCTCCCGGAGACTGGCGCACCGTCGCGTGCTGGCGCAGCGCCTGGGGGGCGCACGAGCTGCTCGAGCAGGCACGGGTCTTCGACGATCTCCCCTCGGCTCTCGCCGGGGCCGCCTTCACCCTGGCGCTGAGCGGGCGGCGCCGCTCCGGGCCTCCGGTGGGCGACGTGCGCGAGGCCGCGGCCGAGATCGCGGCGCTCGGCCGGGACGAGACGGCCGCCCTCGTGTTCGGACCCGAGGCGAGCGGGCTCAGCAACGCCGAGATCGCGAGCTGCGGCCGGGCCGCCTGCATCCCCTCGCACCCCGCGCAGCCGTCCTTCAACCTCTCCCACGCGGTGGCGATCGCCGCTCACGAGGTCTTTCGCGCCACGGCGCCGCGGCGGGCCCAGGACCCGCCGCGCCGTGCCACGCACGACGAGAAGGAACAGGCGCTGGCGCTGCTGCGCGAAGGCCTGTTGGCGCTGGGCGCGCTGCCGCGCGTCAACACCGACGGCTACTTCGAGGACTGGCGGGCGCTGCTGCAGCGCGGGGCGCTCTCCCCGAGGGAGCTGAAGCTGATCGAGCACGCGGCGCGCCGGATGGCGCTCGCGCGGCGGGACTGAGCGTGGCCGACGAGCCCGAGCCGTTCGCGGACCTCGTCCCGCTCGCGGAGGGCTTCTCGATCCCCGAGCTGAAGTGGCGCGAGCTCGTTTTCATCGGCGCGCTGCGCCCCGAGGGCCAGGGCTTCGTGCGCGATCCCTCGCGCCCGCTGCCCCCGTTCCAGGCAGGCGATCCCTTTCCCGAAGGCGTGCGTTTCCGCGTCGAGCGGGCCGCCGGGCGCGTGATCGTCCGGCGCGACCCGGCCTTGCCCGTATAATCGGCGGGTGGAGGCCACACCCGGGAACCGTGCGCCGCGCATCCTCTCGCGGCCCGAGCACTGCATCTCGCGCAAGAACATCGACCCCGATGCGCTGCGCGTGCTCTACCGCCTGAAGAACCAGGGCTTCGTCGCCTACCTCGTGGGCGGCGGCGTGCGCGACCTGCTGCTCGAGCGCCAGCCCAAGGACTTCGACATCGGCACGAGCGCCCACCCGCAGCAGGTGCGCAAGATCTTTCGCAACTGCTTCATCGTGGGCCGTCGTTTCCGGCTGGCGCACGTGCGCTTCGGCCGGAAGGTGATCGAGGTCAGCACCTTCCGCCGCGCCTCGGTGCCGGAGGAGGGCGACACGCTGGTGCGCCGCGACAACACCTTCGGCACGCCGGAGGAGGACGCGTTCCGGCGCGACTTCACGGTCAACGCCCTCTTCTACGACATCGCCAACTTCTCGGTGATCGACTGGGTGGGCGGCCTGCCGGACGTCGAGGCGCGGGTGATCCGCTCGATCGGCGACCCGGCGGTGCGCCTGCGCGAGGACCCGGTGCGCATGCTGCGCGCGGTCGCGCTCGCCGCCCGGCTCGAGTTCACGATCGACCGCGACACCGCCGAGGCGATCCGCGCGCTGCGCGGCGAGATCGTGCGCAGCAGCGCCGCGCGCATCCTCGAGGAGTTCTACAAGATCCTGCGCCAGGGCCGCTCGCGCGAGACGTTCCTGATGCTGCACGACTACGGGCTGCTCGCCTACCTGCTGCCCGAGGCCGACCGCGCCCTCGCCGGGGGCGGCGAGGCGCTGCTCGGCAGCCTGTCGCGGATCGACGAGTACCGTCGCGCGGGGCTCGCGACGCCCGACCAGCTGACGAACCCGCTGCTGATGGGCTCGCTGCTGGTGCCGCTCGGCGTGCCTCTGCGCCGCGTGGTGGCGGCGCCCTCGCCGCGCCGCTCGGCGGCCGAGGCCGACGGCGCCGAGCCCGAGCCGCGCGACGACGTCGCGGCCGAGCTCGCGGTGCTCGGGGCCACCGAGGACGAGGAGCCGGAGGAGCCGGTCGAGGCCGGGCCGCCGCCGCCGCTGTCGTTGCCGTTCGCGCGCCGCGACCTCGAGCGGCTGCGCCTCGTGATGCTCGCCCAGAAGCGGCTGCGCGAGGCACAGGCGCCGGCCTCGTCGCGCCGCGCGCTGGCGGCGCGCAGCTACTACGAGGACGCGCTGCGCTGGCTCGAGATTCACGGCGGGCTCGAGGGACGCGAGATCGCCGCGCAGTGGCACGGCCTGGCGTCGGAGCCGCCGGACGCGGGCGAAGCGGAGGGAGCGGCGGCCGATGCGTCGGGCACTCCCGCGCCCGGCGGCGCGGGAGACGGCGCGGGGCCGCGTCGCCGTCGCCGCCGCCGCCGGCGACGAAAGCCCCCCTCGGAGCCGAGCGCCCCGGCCTGAGCCGGGGGCGGTGGCGCAGGCAGGCGCGCGAGCGGGCGTCGCAGGAGGGCACGTGACACGTCTGACCGAAACCGAGATCCAGCAGCGCCTCGCCGGCCTCGCGGGCTGGGAGCGCCACGGCGATGCGATCCGTCGCACCTTCGGCTTCCCGGGCTTTCGCGAGGCGCTCGCCTTCGTGAACCGCGTCGGCGCGCTGGCCGAGGCCGCGGACCACCACCCGGACATCGACATCCGCTACTCGAAGGTGACGCTGGCGCTCAGCACGCACGACGTGGGCGGGCTCAGCGCCAGGGACTTCGAGCTCGCGGCGCAGATCGGCCGGTGAAGGCCCTCGTCGTCGGCTCGGCGGGCCAGCTCGGGCGTGAGCTCGTCGCGCGGCTCGGCGACGACTGCGCGTGGGCCGGCGACCGGGCCGAGATCGACGTCACCGACGCTGCCGCCGTGGCCGCGCTAGTCGCGCGCGTGGGCCCCGACGTCGTCTGGAACGCGACCGCCTGGAACCGTGTCGACGCCGCGGAGGAGGAGCCGGAGGCCGCGTTCGCCGTGAACGCGCTCGCCCCGCGCGCGCTGGCCGTCGCGGCCCGTGCCTGCGGGGCGCTCGTGGTCCACTTCTCGACCGACTACGTCTTCGACGGCTCGGCGGGCCGGCCGTACCGCGAGGAGGACCTGCCGCGGCCGCTCTCGGTCTACGGCGCCTCGAAGCTCGCCGGCGAGGCGCTCGTCGTCGCGAGCGGCGCGGAGCACCTGGTCGTGCGCACGAGCGGCCTGCTCGGGCGCGGGGGCAGCGAGCAGAAGGGCGGCTCGTTCGTCGACCGCATCGTCGCGCGGGCGCGCGCGGGCGAGCCGCTGCGCGTGGTCGCGGACCAGTTCTTCGCGCCGACGACCGCCCCCGACCTCGCCGCCGCCGCGCAGGCCCTCGTCGCGGCCGGGGCGCGCGGCCTCTTCCACCTGGCGAACGCGGGCTCGTGCAGCTGGCACGAGCTGGCCACGGCGGCGCTCGCGATCGCCGGGCTGCAGGCGCCGGTCGAGCCGATCGCCCTGGCCGACCTCGCCCTGCCGGCTCGTCGCCCGCTGCGCTCGGTGCTCGCGAGCGAGCGCTACGCGGCGCTCGGCCTGCCGCCGCTGCGCCACTGGAAGGACGCCCTGCCCGACTGCGTGCGCTGACCCGCTACTGGGCGGGGTGGCGGGAGACAGCCCCCGCTGGGGAAAGAGCAGGTCCCGAGCGAGATTGGCGGGGTGGACGGGACTCGAACCCGCGACCTCCGACGTGACAGGCAGAAACGATAGCCCCTCGGCTCAACGACTTTCCGTGGTTCGTCAGCGCGTTAGGTGACACGCCCCGACACGCGACGACACGAAAGGACCCGTTTAGACGGCCTCGACTGACACGCGTAGTGCACGGCCTGACCTCCGACGTGAGGCTGACTGGTCGGCTCGTGAAGAACGGCTGAGTGACACACGTACTGCACAGTCGGCGAGGTCAGCGCGTGGCCTGCGGAAGGGTGCATAATTGCGCCAAGGACCCTCAGATGACGACCGTCACGCTGCAACTTCCGGACGATGTGTTCTCCGCTCTTCGGCGTTCGCCCGAGGAATTTGCCCGCGAGCTTCGGGTTGCCGCTGCGATCCACTGGTACGAGCATGGAGAGCTCTCGCAGGAGAAGGCCGCTCACGTTGCTGGTCTCACTCGCGCCCAGTTCCTGATGGAGCTGGCGCGGACGAAGTCGAACGCATTCGTCGTGGACTTCGAGGACCTCAAGCGCGAATTGAGCCTTGGCTGAACGCCCGGCGGTCAACGCATCACCGCTCATCTACCTCGCCGGGACCGACTTCCTCAGCCTCCTCCAGATCGCAGGGCCTGAGATCGTGGTCCCAGGACCTGTCGCCGAGGAGATCCGCGCGGGAGGCACGGCGGACGCCGCCGAGCGGGCCCTGGAATCCACTCCTTGGTTGACCGTCGTCGAGAGTCCCGCAGTCCCCGCGGCGATCCAGGCCTGGGATCTGGGAGACGGAGAGGCCTCCGTGCTCGCCTGGGCACACGCCGTCCCTGGCACGCTGGCGATCCTCGATGATCTGGCGGCCCGGCGCTGCGCCGCCACCCTCAGGATTCCGGTACGCGGCACCTTGGGACTCGTTCTCGCCGCGAAGCGACGCGGGCAGATTCCTGCCGCTCGCCCAGTCCTGGAGATCCTGCGGGGGTCCGGCATGTACCTCTCAGACCCCGTCCTGAACAAGGCGCTGGCCCTGGTCGGAGAGTAGGACCTGGCGGCCCTCGGACCCGCATGGGTCAAGACCTAACCTGGCCGTGGTAATTAGCACGGCCATTCGTCGAACGTGATCTCGCTCGAATGGGACCCCAGCCGGACGAGGAGGACGACCAGGGCGATCACGGCAACTCCAGCCAACGCGGCGACGAACACGGCGAAGCCCCGCGCCAGGCGCCGCAGGGTCGCCTCCGCCACTCCGGCGCTGGCTGCCGCTTTGCGAGCGACAACAGCCACCCCCGCGCCCGCTGCGCACACCCCGATCACGAGGGGGAGCGAGAGGTCGGACAGGAGGGTGATCGTATAAGGGAAAGTTGGCGGGGTGGACGGGACTCGAACCCGCGACCTCCGACGTGACAGGCCGGCGTTCTAACCAACTGAACTACCACCCCGCTCGGGTGGGCGCCGGGCTTCTCCGGAGAGAATCCTGGTGGGCGGTACAGGATTCGAACCTGTGACACCCGGCGTGTAAGACCAGTGCTCTACCGCTGAGCTAACCGCCCAAGCGGACAAGCGGAGACACTACCGGAAACAACCCGCAGCGTCAAATCACCCGCGGGTCCTCCGCTCGAGCGCGCAGCGTGGGCGGAGGCAGGCACTCGAGGTCGACCCGCTCCCCGCTGCCCGGGTGCGTGAAGCGCAGCCGGTGCGCGTGCAGCCAGTAGCCCGGGTCGCCCGGCAGTCCCGGGTTCGCGCCCGGGACGCCGCCCGCCACGTAGAGCGGGTCGCCGACCAGCGGGTGGCCGGCCGCGGCCATGTGGATGCGGATCTGGTGTGGCCGGCCGGTGGGGATCATCACGGCCACGAGCGAGTTCTCGCCGCGCGTCGCCACGACCCGGGCGTGGGACAGCGCCTGCCGGCCGCCGGCGTCGGCCGCGTGCACGCGCCCGAGCCGCGGGTGGGGCACGGGCCCGATCGGCACGTCGACGCTGAACGACTCCCGCGCCGGCCGCCCCGTGACGAGCGCGAGGTACTCC